>DXIO01000061.1 GCA_019112875.1 Candidatus Aquabacterium excrementipullorum | reverse complement strand
CCCAGCAGCTCGGCGTGCGGCGGCGTGGCCTCGAACTGGTACAGGCCGCACAGCAGGGTGTAGCCGCCGGTCTTGTCGTGCGAGGGGTTCTCGACCAGCAGCTTGTACAGGGCGGTCTCGGCCAGGTCGTCCGTGCTGCTCAGGTCGGCGGCGAACTCCTCGGCGCTCAGGTCGATCAGGTGCACCTGCAGGCCGGGGCCCGTCTCCAGGCGGCGCAGCAGGAAGTCGGCGCCGCGCCACAGCGATTCCAGCGTCTGGAAGTCGGCGTGGTGCAGCACGGCGCGCAGCGCGTCGGACAGGGCGTTGTCCACCGAGGCGACCAGCGCGTCCTTGTTGGGGCTGGCGGCCGGCACGATGAAGGGCGCAACGATGCTGCGGATCAGCGCGTCGGCGCCGCCGCTGGCGGCGGGCGCATCCTCAGGCGCGCTGGGCAGGCCGACCAGGCGGGCGAAATCGCTCAGCCTGGCGTCGGCGGCGGGCGCGGCGCCACGGGCCTTGGACTTGCGGCTGGTGCGCGAGGCCTTCCTGGCCTTGCCATCGGCCCAGCCCTGCACGGTGGCGGCGGCCTTGGCGAAGGTGGCGGTGTTGTTCAACTGCTTGCGCAGGCTGGACAGCTGCGAGAACAGGTCCAGGTTGCGGTAGAGCTCGTCGGGGTGGAAGGATTCCAGCTCGGTGATGCCGATCTCGACGCTGCCCTGCTCGCCCAGCGGCAGGTTGAGTTTCACGTCGAGGCGCGAGAGCGCATCTTCCAGTGTGTCGAACTCGACGGGGATGGGCTTGCGCTTGGCCAGGTCGCTGCCGGTGTCCAGGCGGCCGGCGGCGGCGCCGGCGCTGAAATCGCCCAGCAGGGCGATGCGCACGGGGCGCTTGGGCGCCCAGGTGGGCGCAGTGCGGTCCAGTTGGCCGAAGTTGGGTGTCCAGTCGGTGCTCATGCGGTTTTCCCCTGGGTGATGGACTTACTCGAATTCTTCAAGCGTGAAATGGGCGGCGCCGTACTCGTCGGGGCAGGCGCCACCGCCTTCGCACACGGGCTTGCCGGCGAACACCGAGCCGGGGCCCTTGTGGTTGCGCCAAATGGCCTCGGCCTCGTCGCGCGGGAACTCGGTGAAACCGCCTTCGCTGCGGCCGCCGGCCTCGCTGAAATCACGCGGGCGGGTGGACACGATCACGACGAAGTGGTCGGTGCCGGCGGGGCCGGCCGCGTCCATGGGCCAGCTCTTGTCAGGCAGGTGGATGTGTTCGCCGGCCTCGATGTGGTTGGTGGGCGCGATCCGGTTGGGGAACAGCTTCATGAAGGTGCCGTCGGAGCTGACCAGCAGCACGTAGGCGTAGCCCGGCTTGGACGAGGTGAAGGAAAAGCCCAGGCGATCCTTGCCGATCTGCAGGCGCGGCTTGATGGGCGCGCCTTCGACGGTGAAGCTGGTCGAGGCGTTCGTGACGATGCGGTCGAACTCCTTGACCGGGTCGAACGGCCCGGTGGGCGCGGCCTCTGCGGAAGGGGCGGGCGCCGGCGCGGGGGCTGGCGCGGCCACGACCACGGCGCTGGCGGGCGCCGAGGCAGCTGTGGCCGGCGCGTCGGCGGCCTTCTTGCCGCCCAGCACCGCGTAGCCCACGCCGCCGGCCACGGCCAGCGCGGCCACGACGCCACCGATGATCAGCGGCAGGCGCTTGTTGCCTGAAGCTTCGGCGCCATCGGCCTTGGGCGGCTTGGCGGGCTTGTCCTTCTTGGAGGGAGCCGACGCGCCACCGGCCGTGCCCTTGGCGGGCCCGCCGTGCGGCGAGGGCATCGTGGTGGGCGGCACGTAGCCGACGCCCAGGCCCAGCTCCTCGCGCAGCTGCGCCATGTTCTGGATGCGGTCCTCGGGCTTGACGGCCAGGGCGTGGTCGATGGCGCGCAGGAAGCGGTCGCTGTACTTGCCGGCGGCCGATTGCGCCAGCGGCACGAAGCTGTCATTGACCAGGCGGCCCACGGCGGGCGGCGGGGTCTTGCCGTTGATGGCGTAGTAGACCGAGGCGGCCAGCGCGTACACGTCCGTCCACGGGCCCTGGTTCATGCCGGGCACCTCGGCGTACTGCTCCACGGGGGCGTAGCCGGACTTCAGGATCACAGTGAGCGCCTGCGTCATGTCGCCGATCACGCGGCGGGCGGCGCCGAAATCGAGCAGCAGCGGCTTGCCGGTGCCCTTGAGCAGGATGATGTTGTCGGGCGCGATGTCGCGGTGGTAGCACTGCTGGCCGTGCAGCACCTCCAGCGCCTCGCTGACGGGGGCGAGCAGGGCGGTCAGCCAGGCCTCGTCGGGCGGTGTGCCGCCCATCTCCTTGAGCGTGTCCTTGAGCGTGGTGCCTTCGTAGAAGGGCATCACCATGTAGGCCGTGCCGTTGGCTTCCCAGAAGCGGTACACCTTCACCATCGACGGGTGGTCGAACTGGGCCAGCAGCTTGGCTTCGTTCACGAAGCTGCGCAGGCCGGCTTCGAAGGTCTCGGCGTGGCGCGCCGATTTGACGGTAACGGACAGCCCCTGCCCACGCGCGGCCAGCGCGGCGGGCATGTATTCCTTGAGCGCGACCTTGCGCTCCAGCGAGTGGTCCCAGGCCAGGTAGACGATGCCGAAGCCGCCTTCGCCCAGCGTGTCGGTGACCTCGAATTCACCCACGTAGGTGCCGACGGGCAGGGTGTTGCCGTGGTCGCCGGGCACGCCGCCGATGGCGGCCGTGCCCATGCCGGCGGTGTGCGGCGGGCGGGTCGGCGGGATGGGGATGCTGGTGGGCGAGCCGGTGACGACCGGTTCAGCCGGGGCAGGCGCCTGGGCCTGGGCCGGGGCCACGGGCGGCAGCCATTCGTCGGCGGCGTCCTGCGGCAGGCTGGCGGGGGCTGGCGCTGCGGGCACCGGTGTGGATGTGGGGGCGGGTGCGGCCGGCCTGGCCGACGGGCGGATCACCGTGCGGTCGTCGTCGTCGGAAGAGCCCTCCGGCGGCAGATGGGAGAAGGGGTCGCTCATCGTGGCTCAAACGGCGTGGTGACCGGGGTGTGATCGGGTGGTGCAGTATCGCCCAGGTCGGCTGGCGAGAAGCCCCCGTAAGACGGACTGTTGTGGCGCTGCGGCCCCATCAGGGCCTCGAAGTCGGTGCCGCTGGGCAGGCCGCGGCTGAGCAGGGTCTGGCGCGCCTGGGCCGGATCGGCCGGTTCTGCCCACCACCAGGCCAGGCCGGGTGCCAGGCTGCGCGAGAGCAGGCCGTCCAGGCCCCAGTGCCACAGGGCGCGGCCCAGGCCGTCGGCCATGGCGTTGCGCGTGTCGGGCAGGGGCAGGGTGACCAGTCGGGTTTCGCCGCTGGCCAGGCGGGCCAGGGCCTGCGCCATGGCGGGTGTTTCGTCAGGCCAGAGCGGGGCCGGGTGCTGGGCCAGGGCCTGGTCCAGCGTCTCGATGGACCAGTCCTCTTCCATGGCGTCGGCGGCCAGGTCGTCGATGGCGTGCAGCCAGTTGAACAGGCGCTCGGCCTGCTCATGGCTGTGCGGCAGGTTGCTCAGCGGCGCGACGATGGTGAGCGGGAAGTAGCGTCCCACGCGGTCCACCGAAGGCATCAGGATGCCAGCCACGGGCCAGGGCTGGGCCGCGCCCAGGGTGCCGGCGCTCAGCACGAAGCGCCAGGTGGGGCTTTGCAGGTAGCCCTGCAGCCAGTCGTCGGGCCATTGCTGGCGCAGCGAGCCGATCTCTTCGGCCAGCCAGCTGTCCCAGGCTTCGATCAGCTCGTGGGACAGGCGGCGAGACGCGAAATCGCCCAGCGATGGCAGCTTGCCGTACCAGCCGGGTGTGCCGCCAGGCGCCGCATCGGGCGTGGCGGCGCCGTCGGCGGCGAAGGCGTCTGGCAGACCGTTCACAGCGACCCCGGGCAGCGGAACTGCTGGATCTCGCGCAGGCGGAAGGGGTTGAAGGCGCTGCTGGCGATCACTTCCAGCTTGGCCTTCTTGCCGTCCAGGTTCAGCACGACCTGGAAGCGCTCGGGCTGGGCCGAGGGCAGCACCTCGAAGCGGTCGAACAGGCGGAACAGGGCCCACGAGCCGTCGAACACCTGCGGCGTGCCGGCCGGCACCGTGGTGAGCTTGACCTGCGAGGCCAGGCGCTGCGGCGGCCAGTTCACCGTGGCCACGGTGGTGTTGCCCGGCACGAACTTCATCGCCTGGCCGTCGATGTCGATGTTCAACTCCTTCAGGTCCGGGCTCATCTCCAGCGCGCGGATGTCCACGCGGAAGGCGGGCACCTTGCCGCCGGCACGGAAGAACACGTCGCGGATGCGGGCGGCGCGCTGGAAGTCGGCGAGCGCCGCGCCACCGGCCGGCTTGGTGCCGTCGGGCAGGGGCTTGAAGCTCCAGGGGTTGGTGCCGGTGTCGACCACGGTGACCAGGCGGCGCTGGTAGAAGTCGTCCATCAGGCCGCCCACGCCGAACATTTGCGAGAAGTCGTCCGGCAGCGCGTCGGCCTTGGAGCCGGGCGAGAAGGGGTAGCGGCCGGCGATGGCGCGCTGGCAGAAGTCCGTGATGGGCTTGAGTTCGGCCGTCAGGCCCTGGCGCTCGGCCACGCGGCTCTGCGAGGCGCCGGCATCGGCCAGTTGCTCCAGCATCGACTTGATGGGCTCGGGCTGCTGGGCGGCGGCGGCCTTGGCGGCGGCCCCGCCACCCGGGGGCGGCGGGGTCTTGGTCTTCTGCGCCGCGTCGACGGCGGCCAGCTGCACGTACACCTCGTTGAACATCTTGAGCACGTCGTCCAGCGGCGGCGGCGTGCCTTCGACCATGCGGTGGATGTAGGCGAAGTGGTCGTCGACCATCTGCTCGATGGGCGCGGCGTTGCCGCCGGTGGGCGAGGGCTCGCCGCCGCCCAGGGCCGCCATCTCGCGGCGGGCCTTGTCGGCGCGCTGGTCCAGCTTGCCCATGGCGGTGTTGCCGTCGGGCCTCTCGGCCTTGGCGGGCTTGGGCAGCACCAGGTGCGTCTCGCGGGCCACGCCGCGCAGGTAGGCGGCCAGCGGCGAATCGGGCGCGGCCAGCACGCGGGCCACCTGCAGGCTGCGGTCCAGGCCGCCCAGCTTGACCAGCTGCACGTCGGCCAGGTAGGCGTCCCACACCTTGATGTATTCCTCCAGGTAGAGGCGGCGCACGCGGTCGGCCATCTCGTTGGATTGCTGGCCGCCGGTGGCCTTGTCCTTCAGCGCGGCCAGGCCGGTCGCGGCGGACTTGGTGCCCAGCACCCATTCTTCTTCGGTGGCGAGCTGTTCGACCACGGCGCCCACGGAATCCTTGAAGGCCTTGTGGTAGCCGTCACGCGTGAACAGGCCCGGGATGCCCTTGGTCAGCGGCTGCGTGCTGGCGCGGGTGAACACCTGCGAGGCGTTGGGTCCGCCGGCCGAGGCCACGGAGAACTCGGGCAGGTCGGCGCCCAACTGCTGGCGCTTGAGACGGCTGAACACGCGGTACTCCAGCGGGTAGGCGATCAGCATCTCGCGCACGTTGGCCACGAGGTTCTTGTCCAGCGGCACGTTGGGCTGCGGCGCGCCGCGCGAGAGCATGTCGTCCAGTTCCTGGTCGAGGGCCTCGCGCTGTTCGGGCGTCAGACTGCGCTCCAGGTTTACGTCCCAGTCGAGCGTGACCCAGGCCTTGATGGCGGCCGGGTCGAACTTGTCGGGCGTGTAGAGCATCAGGTAGCCCTTGAGCGCCTCGTAGGCCAGCTCCAGGTTGCTCTGGTTGACGGCGCGCAGGCGCTCTTCCAGTCGGCGGGCGACGCGCGGCATCATCGCGTGGTCCAGCAGGCGGTGGTAGCTGATCTGCGCGGCGGCATCGAGCTTGTCGCCCTGGAACAGGCCGAAGCCGTAGCTGAGCGGCACATGATCGAAGTCGAAGCCCGAGGGCACGGCGGCATTGCGCACGGCACCGAGCACGCCGGGAAGGGGCGTGACGTCGCTGTTGGTGGCGGGTGGCAGGCCGTCGACCTGTTTCTGCAGATCGGGCAGGCGCGCTTGCACCTCGGCCACGTAGGCCTTGTTGCGCACGTAGCTCACGCTCCAGCCGGCGATCAGCACCACGCTGAGCAGGGCCAGCGCGGCGATGCCGGCCAGCTTCAGGCGCCTGCGGCGCACCTCGACGGCGCGGTTCTCTCCGACCAGGCCTTGCTCCTGGAAGACGACTTCCTTGAGCAGGCGGTGCAGGAAGAAGCTCTTGCCGCGCGCGCCGGCTGGCGCGTTCAGGCGGCGCTCGACGCCGAAGGTGCGGGCCAGGGTGCCCAGCACGCGGTCGATGGGCGTGCCTTCCTGCGTGCCGCTGGTGAAGTAGACGCCGCGCAGGATGGGTTTTTCCTCGAGCGAGCCACCGCCGCCGAAGACCTGCTCCAGGAAGCCGCCCAGCAGGCCCTTGAGGCCCGAGAACTGCTGCGGGAAGGCGAAGATGGCGGCGCGGCGCAGCACGTCGTTCTCGGCTTCCATGCGCTCGACCAGGCGTTCGCGGATGCGCTTTTCCAGCGCGGCGTACTCGGCCTGGAACTCGCGCAGGGTGTCGGCCTCGCCACGGGCGTCGTACGGGAAGGTGAAGCCCCAGACCTGGTCGCGCTCTTCCTTGCCCAGGCCGCCGAAGCTTTCGTTGAAGCCGGCGATCAGGTCGGCCTTGGTCAGCAGCACGTACACGGGTGGGCGGATGCCCAGCTTGGTGTGCAGCTCCTGGATGCGGGCGCGCAGCTTGGCGGCGTGCTCCTTGCGGTCGGCCGGCGTCTGCTGCAGCAGGTCCTGGACGTTGATGGTCAACAGCACGCCGTTGAGCGGGCGGCGCGGACGCGTCTTCTTGAGCAGGTTCAGGAAGGTGTCCCACGCGGTGGCATCGACGCTGCTGTCGGACTCCTGCAGGGTGTAGCGGCCAGCGGTGTCGATCAGCACGGCCTCGTCGGTGAACCACCAGTCGCAGTTGCGGGTGCCGCCCACGCCGCGCACGCTGGCCTGGCCCAGCTTCTCGGCCAGCGGGAAGGTCAGGCCGGCGTTGAGCAGGGCCGTGGTCTTGCCCGAGCCCGGCGCGCCGATGAAGATGTACCAGGGCAGCTCATAGAGGAACTGGCCGCGCTGGAACACCGAGCGCTTGCCCGCGCCCGACTCCTGCAGCACCTTGACGGCCTGGTTGAAGCGGTCGTTGAGCGTGGCCGCTTCCTTGTCGGAGGCGCTGGGGCCCTTGGCCATGCCTTCGAGCAGGGCCGCGTTGGCGCGCTTGCGGCGGATGGCCTTGATGACCAGGCTCAGGATCAGGATGCCGAAGAAGACGCCGATGATGGTCAGGCGCACCCAGGTGGGCTCGAAGGGTTTGCTCTCGCCGAAGCCGATCAGCGGGCCGACCCACCACACCAGGGCGGACAGGGCCAGCACGCCCAGCACGGCCAGCAGCACGGGATGCACGAGGAAGGACAGGAATTTTTTCATGATCGGTCACTGGCCCGCTTGAGGTTGCTGCTGCGTCTGCGCGGCGGGTGGTGCGCCCGTGAGGGATGCGGCTTGCCTGTCGGCGTTGGAGACGAACAGGGTCACCTCCACGCGGCGGTTCTTGGAGCGGCCCTCGGGCGTGCCGTTGTCGGCCACGGCCTCGGTGTCGGCGCGGCCTTCGGCACGCAGGCGATCGGGCTTGAGCCCGCCCAGCATGTTCTTGACGGCGTTGGCGCGGTCCTGCGAGAGGTGCCAGTTCGACGGATAACGCAGCGAGCGGATCGGCTGGTTGTCGGTGTGGCCGGTGATCAGCACCGCGCCCGGGAAGGACTGCAGCGCGTCCTGGATGCGCACCAGCAGCGGCCGCACCTTGTCGGCGATCTCGGCGCTGCCCGGCTCGAAGAAGCCGTCGCCCTTGATGGTGATGATGGAGCGGTCGGCCAGGTCCTGCACGTTGACCAGGCCGGCGTCGATCTCGGGCTTGAGCAGGCCGGCCAGGCGTGGCTTGTCGGCTGGCGGCGGCGTGGCGGCGGGTGTGCTGCCGGCCTTGGCGTCCATGGCCTGCAGCGAGGCGAACACCGGGTCCGACGAGCCGTTGATGCCGAAGCGGAAGCCGATGTAGATGCCCAGCAGGATCAGGCCCGTGAAGGCGGCGATCACCCACAGCGGGATGCCGTCGCCCAGGCGCGCGGCCTTGGCCTCTTCGCCCTTCCAGCGGATGGAGAGGGCCTTGTCGGGCTCGGGGCGGCCCTGGCGCAGCAACTGGGCCAGGCGCTGGCGCACGCTGTCGAGCTGGGCGCGGCCGTTGTCGAGCACCCGGTAGCGGCCTTCGAAACCGAAGGCCAGGCACACGTAGAGCAGCTCGAGCAGGTTGCGGTTGTTGGGGATGTTCTCGGCCAGCTTGGACATCAGCTGGAAGACCTTCTCGCCGCCCCACGTTTCATTGTGGAACTGCACCAGCAGGCTCTGCGCGGACCACACGCCGGAGCCGCCCCAGGGCGTGCTGGCGGCGGATTCGTCCAGCAGCGTGCACAAGATGTAGCGCGCGGCGATGATCTGCTCGTTGGGCAGGCCGTCGGCACGGGCCTGGCCTTCGAACTTGCGAATGCCTTCGGAGAGCGCGTCCTTCAGGCCCGCGGGATTCGGGTGCTGCACCATGTGGCGGATGCGCGGCGCCGTCGTCAGCAAGGGCATCGCGGCAGAAACCAGCGGGTTCAGGCTGGCCGTCATCAAGGCGTCGAGGGCCAGCGGCGCGTCCTTGCCGCCAGGGGCACCGCCACCAGGACCACCGGGGCCTCCGGGCCCGCCACCAAAACCGCCGCCGCCGCCACCTGGGCCGCCCGGCCCACCGGGGCCGCCACCAAAGCCACCACCACCACCGGCTCCACCCGCCTGCCCACCCTGACGGGCGCGGCCGGCGCTGGGCTTGATGACCGTGCGTTCGGACTCGAACGCGGCAAAGGGATCTTGATCGCTCATGACGATGCTTTCTGCCGGCCCGTGAGGTCACGGCGGCGTTCGCGGAAAGCGGCCCGGTGGGCCGCTGTGCGTGGTGGGGTCGACAAGGCTGGCATGGCCCTACTGCGCTTGACGCCTCAGGCCCTGATCAGGCCCGGATCGCCCAGAACTCCAACTCCAGTCCCGGGAACTCGCCAGCGATGTGCATGGCCATGCCGCCGGAGCTCTCGAGCTGTTTCCACAGCTCGTTGTTGCGGGTTTCGAGCTCGAAGTAGTTGAAGCCTGCGTGGTACGGGATCTGGCGCGGCGCCACCGGCAGCGGGCGCAGGGTGACGCCGGGCAACTGCAGGTTGACCAGGTCGCGGATGCGCTCGACCGGGCCGATCTTGACCTGCGTCGGGAAGCGCCCGCGCAGGGCCTCGCCCGGCATCTGCGCGGCCACGGCCAGCACGAACTGCGCGCTGCGCTGCAGCTCGACGTCGGCGATGATGGCCACGCGCACGCCATACTTGCGGTCCTGCAGCTCGATGGGGATCGCGGTCTGCTCCATCACCATCGACAGCGACTGGCGCAGGTCGTCGATGACAGGGCGGAAAGTGCGGGCCAGGTCGTCGTGGTCGTACTCGGGGTAGACGCTGGGGCGGCGGCGCTCACGGAAGGTGGACAGGTCGCCCGCCAGCGTCAGGCAGGCGCTGTACAGGCGCTCGGGGTGCAGCACCGACACGTTCTGCATGTGTGCGAACAGCGGTTCGTTGCGGTTCACCGTTTCGAGCAGCAGGAAGTCGGCGATCTCGCCGGAGCCGCTGCGGCCGGGCTGGGCCAGGCGCGACGCGAGTGCCTCACCGCGCTGGTGCAGCAAGCCGTAGAGCTCGCGCACGTAGCCGTCGAGGATGACGTGGCCGCGCGAATGCAGCAGCGGAGGCACGTAATGCGGGTCCAGCACGACCTTGTTGTCGGCGCGGCGCTCGATCACGCGGGCCACGCCCAGCGTGGCGTAGCCTTCGACGGCATCGCGCGCCAGCATCAGGCGCAGGTTCAGTCGGCCGATCTGCAGGGCTGCATCGCGGTCGGCATTGGTGTTGTTGTCGCCGACATCGACCTCGGTGACCTTGTAGCGCGTGCCCAGCGAGCCGCCGGTCTCTTCGGCATCGGACTCGATCACGCCGGGGCGCTGCAGCGTGAGCGCCAGCACGACCAGTTCGTTGCGCACATCGGCCGGCACGTCGAAGGCGGCCGGCGCGGCGTCGTTGTTGGGCAGCGAGAAGGCCGTGCCGTCGGGCAGCAGGCCCTGGGCGGCGCTGATGGCCAGCTTGCCCAGGTTCAGGGCGGCGTCGTCCAGCGTCAGCGCGGAGAAGCCCCAGCCGTAGGCCCAGGCGGACTGCAGGCGGTCGCGCAGTTGCTGCTCCAGGTGGCGGTCGTGCTGCTGGAAATGCTGGGGCTGGAGGAACATGCCCTCCGTCCAGATGACTTTGTTGTTCCAGGTCATGAAAGGGCCTGTCCTTCAGGAATGGGGTAGAGGCTCATTTGCGGTTGTGGTCCAGCGTGGGCGGCGGCGTGTAGGCCAGCTCGCGGGCGCGGGTCTCGTACTGGGCGGCCATCACGGGCTGGTCGACGTTGCGGTAGTACACGGCCAGCTCGTACGAGGCGATCCCGTTGCCCAGGGCCGCGGCGTACTGCATCCAGCCTTCGTAGCGGTTGACATCCTTGCCGACACCGTCGCCTTGCAGGTAGATGCGCGCAACCCGCGCGGCGGCATCCTTGTCGCCCCGGGCGGCCTTGCGGATGTCGGCCCACACGGGGTTGCCCGCCTCGACCTTGGGGAAGAAGGCGCTCTTGAACAGGCGCACGTCGTTGCGGCGCATGGCCTTGGCGGCGTCGTCGGCGCCGTCGCGGGCCACCTGGGCGCTGCCCGCCAGCGTGCTGGTCGGGAAGCGCTTGAGGTAGTCGTCGGACAGGCGCAGGATGTCGGCCGGCCAGGCGGTGCCTTCGAGCTCCTGCCATAGGCTGGACTCGTCCTGGCTGTTGAACTTGACCGGGGCGCCCTGGGTGCTGGCGAACAGCGACAGGCGCATCTTCACGCGCACGTTCTCGGCGATGAAGGGGAACTGCGCCATCGCGCGGATGCCGGCCACCGGGTGGTTCAGCATGGTGTTCTGCACGTCTGTCTTGACGAGGCGGAACATGTCCGAAAACGTGATGTCATCCGAGGCGGTGGACAGCACCTTGACCAGCGAGGCCGTGTAGAAGGTGTTGGCGGTCTCGACCGAAGGCGAGATGGCGGGCTTGCCGGCGCCGGTGGAGAACGCGATCAGGCAGCCCACGGGGGCTTCGACCTGGTTGAAGCCATCGCCGGCCTGCAGCGCGGCGCGCAGGTTGGTGCGACAGGCGTCGATCACGGCCATGGTCAGCCCCGCAGGGCGCTTGGGCAGCGCATCGATCACGTCGCGCTTGAAGTGCAGGCTGCCGCCGAGCAGGGCGGCCTCGGCGGCACTGGGGTTCACACCCGAGCCGAGCAGCAGGTTCTCGGTATCGACCTGCATGCCGTGGCCCGTGTAATAGAACATCACGGAGGCATCAGGCGGAGCGCTCTGGCACTGCTGGGCGAACTGGGCGATGGCGCGGCGCAGGTTGCCCGGGTCCTGGTCGACCACGGCTGTCACTTTGAAACCACGCTTTTCGAGCACGGCCTGCAGGTCGCGCACGTTCTTGTGCACCGGCGGCAGATCGAAGGGCGGGGGATAGGCGCGGTTGCCGATCAGCAGCGCCAGGCGGACTGGTGCGGGGCCCGAGGATTTGTCACCGCCGCCGGCGGGCGCGGTGCCGTAGCCTTGTGCCCACGCCCCGGACAGCCAGCCTGCCAGCGGCAGGCTGAATGCCAGTGACCCGCCCAGGAACTGGCGGCGCGTCGGAGATGGCCTGGAGTCGGGGGGCGCTTGGGTCATGCGGGGAGGTCGGTGAGGGGCAGGACGGCACACGCCGCCCAGTGGGCGGCGATCCACATTTTTAACCTGAAAGAGGTGTGCGTGCGATCCTTTTAGGCCCCCTTTTCAGTTCATTGACAGCTGAGCGATTCACCGGCCGGTGTGCACGACGCCGGCATGCGGATGGAATCGCTGCCCTCGGTGGCGGGGCGACCGGCGCCGACCTCGGCGATCACGCCCGAGCGCAGGCGGGCGGAGACATTCTCGGTGCGCACCGCTTCTTCGAAGCGCTGGCGGCGGGATTCCTCGATCACGGCGGTCACGGCCGACAGGGCGCCGACTTCCTGAGGGGTCTGCGGAACGTCGCCGTTGTAGAACACCGGCACCTCGGTCACCTTGCCGCTGCCGTCGTAGAAGGGGCGTGCCGTGCTGTTGCCACCCAGCGAGACGAAGCCTGGGCCGAGGCTGGCGCCACCCTTGGGACGCACGGTGATGTAGCCGCCGGTGCTGTTGCCCACGCTGACCTGGATGCGGTCGGATTCGAGCACGCCGCCATAGGCCTGGCTGCCGTTCAGCCCGGAGGCCGACAGCACCAGCGTCAGGCCGGGGATGGCCGTCAGCGTGCCCTGGTTGTTGTCGTAGGGCAGGCGCGCGCGGATCAGGCCGTTGCTGATCGAGGTGTTGATCTTGTCGGCGCTGAGCACCACGGCATCGCCTTCGATGCCGGCGGCCACGAGAGCCTGGTCGGCGTCGCTGACGGGTTGGCCCAGCACGTTGATCTGCTTGGAGGCGATCCGCACGAAGCCCACGGTGATCTCGCCATTGCCGTCCGGGTTGGTCAGGCGGGTGGTGTTGACCGACTCGCCGATGCGGCCCGACACGGCGCTGACGCCGCCCTGGATGTCGTTGCCGGACTGCAGCAGATTGATCGAGGCGCCCTGCGTCGCGCGGACGTACAGGGTCGTGCCGGCCGCCGTGACGATCTTGCCGCCCGTCTGCTCGACGCCAGCGCTGGCTTCCTTCAGGCCTGCCACCAGGCCGACGCTCAGGCTGTTGTTGCCCGCATATTCGCTGTCGGTCACGGCGACCTTGGTCGGGGTGACCGTGGAGACAAGGCCCAGGGTGCCGCCACCGCTCAGGGCGATGTCGCCGGTCAGCACCAGGCGCTGCGCGGTCTGCAGCAGGCTGGTGCCGCTGCCGGTGAGCGTGAGGTTGTTGAGGGTGAGGTTGGTGTTGCTCTGCAGCGTGACCTTGGCGGCCGCGATGGAGATGGCATCCGGAGTGGACACTGCATGGCTGGTGCTGATCTCGCGCAGGGCGGTGGTGCTGCCCAGGTCGCCGCGCAGCGTGATCGTGCCGCCGGTGTTCACCGCCAGATCGACCGGCGTGCCTGCGTTCAGGCTGTTGACCGCGCCGTTGAGCGAGATCGCGCCGCTGTTGCTGCGCAGGGTGGTGTGCGTGCCCAGGTTGGCGGCGCCCACGTTGATCGCGCCCGTGCCATCGGCGCGGCCGACCACCAGGCTGCTGAAGCCGGCCGAGCCGCTGAGCACGTTCTGGGCGATCTGCAGCGCGCCGCTGGCGCCGGTGCCCACGCCAATGCTCTTCGTGGCATCGCGCGACTGGATCAGCAGGGCGCCGCTGCCTGTCAGCGTGGTGCCCAGTGTCAGGCCGTTGGTGGTGAGCGTGAGGCCGGAGGCGCCGCTCAGGGCGCTGTTGAAGGCGAGGGCATCGGCTGTGAAGACTTTGTTGCTGCCCGTCAGCACCACGTTGCCGGCGTAGATCTGCGCGTCGGTGGTGGTCGCGCCTGTGGCGCCGGCCAGGAAGCTGACGTTGCCAGCGCCCTGGGTCTCCAGGCTGGTGAGCGCGGTGGTACCTCCTACGGTGCTGGTGAAGGCGACGGTGGCGTTGGTCGCGGTACCGTCCAGCGTCAGTGCCTTGGCCCCATCGACCGTGCTGCCGAAGGTCAGGCCACCATGTTTGATGGTGAGGTCGCCGGCCAGCGTGACCGCATCCTGCAGGGATACCGTGCCACTGGTGGTGACGTTGCCCGTGAGCTCGGTGGTGCCCACGCTGTCGGTGACGAGGCCTGCCAGGGCGCGCGTGGCGCCCACGGTGCTGGCGAAACGGGTCTGGCCGCTGGTATTGACGGTGAGCGTACCGGTGTTGGCCGTCTTGGCATTGACCGCCGCCAGGAAGCTCACGTTGCCGCCGGCGGTCAGCGTGGCGCTGCCCGCCAGGTCCACCGCGTCGTTGTAGGTCTGCGCGCCGCTGGTGTTGACGTTGGCGGTGAGCTCCGTGGTGCCCCCCGCGTCGGTGGTGAGCGTGGTCAGCTTGTGCGTGCCGCCCACGATGCCGGTGAAGGTCGTGGTGCCGCTGGTGTTGACGGCCAGGGAGCGGGTCGCGTCGGTGTCGCCGTTGACGGTGCTCTGGAACTTCACGTCGCCGCCAGCCGAGGTGAGCGTGGTGTTCGCGCCCAGCGTGACGGCACCCGTATAGGTCTGGGCCTGGGTGGTGAAGACGTTGCCGCCCGACAGGGTGGACGTGCCGTTGACCTGCAGCGACTTCAGTCGCAGGCTGCTGCTGCCCACGGCGCCCTTCAATTGGGCATTGGTGGCTGCGAGCGTCAGGCCGTAGGCGCCGGACGTGGTGCCGGCGATGGCGACGGCGCCGTCGATCGTGACCGTGGTGCCCGTGAGCGTGGTGTCGGCACCCAGGGTGACATCGCCATGGTAGGTCTGCGTTCCGGTTGTGGTCACGGCGCTGCCGTCGATGACCGCGTCGTTGGTGGTCAGGCTGGTGAGCGCGCTGACGACATCGCTGAAGTGGGCGCTGCCGCCGGTGGTGTCGATGACCAGGTCGGACGTGGTGCCGGTGCCCGTGACGGTGGCCTGCAGGTACACATCGCCCGCGGTGGTGGTCAGCGTGGCATCATTGGCCAGGGTCACGGCCCCGCCGTAGGTCTGGTCGCCGGCGGTGCGCACGTTCACGGCCGTGCCGCTATTGCCGAACTCGGCGTCGCCATTGATGGTGACGCTGCTCAGGGCGCTGCCGCTGGTGCCCAGGTCGGCCCGGACGTAGGTGACCCCGGACGCATCGATGACCAGCGACTGCGGGCCCTGCAAGGCGCTGGAGACCTGCACGTCGCCGTTGCTGATGAGCGTCAGGTCGGTGCCGAGCGTGATCGCCGAGGTGTGGTCGACCGTGATGCTGCTGGTGCTGCTCGAGCCGATCGTCATGTGGCTGAACGAACCCCATTGCGTCAGCAGCGCCGGATTGACCATCAGCACGGTGCCGGGATTCGCGCCGGTCGTGCTGATGCGGATGGCGCTGGCGCTCAAGGGAGCCAGCGTCCACTGGTCGCCGCCGCTGACGCTGAGCAGTGCGACATTGATCTCGTCGGTCTTGATGGCGAGGTCGTGGGTGGCGGCGGTGAATGTGTTGGTGCTGGCGTTGCCGCCCACGTCCACCTTGGCGGATTCGATGGTGGCATCGCCCGTGAGGGTGGTGTTGCCGCGGAGGTTGACGTGGTCGGTGGCCAGCAGCTTGCCAGCCACCTCGGCGTTGTCGACGCCCAGCGCTTTCAGTCGGGCGCTCGTGGTGCCGACGTCGCCCTGGAACTTGGTGAGCGTGGCGGTCGAGTCCAGGCTCTGGACGCCGGAGTTCGTGCCGCGGATGTCCTTCTTGAAGGTGTAGGTGCCGCCGGTCAGTGTCGTGAGATCGACGCTGCCGTTGCTGCCCAGGACCACGTCACCGTCGAAGGTGGCGGTGTTGGCGTACAGGTTGACGCCCTGCAGGGTGATGTCCCCACCGGTGGTGATGCTCAGGCTGTTGAGGTTGTTGCCGCTGCTGCCCAGATCCTGCGCGATCAGCACGTCGCCGCTGGTGGAGCTGATGCTCAGGGACCCGGTGGCGTTGTCGATGGGATTGAGGATCGAGATGTCACCGGTACCGGTGATCAGGCGCAGGTTGGAGGGCAGCGACAGCGTGCCGCCGCCCGCATCGCCCACGGTGATCGCGCCGGTGCTGGCGCTGGTGAGGCCGGCGCGGATGGTGGTGCTGTCGAAGCCGCTGAAGTGGCCCAGCAGCGTGCTGGTGATCTGGACGTTGCCGGCGCCGTCCAGCACGCCGATGGATTTGGAGCCCGTGAAGGTGGCCAGGGTCAGGTCGCTGCCGGCCGAGCCGCTGATGGCAGCGCCGGTGCCCAATGTGAAGACGTCGGCCTGCAGGGCCAGGTCATGGGCGCCGGTGGTGATCGTCTTGCCGGCGGCCAGTTCGAGCGTGGGCGCGCTCAGGGTGTGCGCAGTGGTGCTTGAACCAAAGGTGATGTTGCCGTTGTAGACCTGCTTGTTGGTGGCGACGATCGACGCGGTGTCGATGACGATGCTGGCGGGCGTGCCCGAGACGGTCAGGTCGTGCACCACGGATACGTCACCCTTGAAGGTGACAGTGCCGCCGACGCTGTTGGTCGTCAGGTCGAAGCCGCTGCCCGTGCCACCGGTGATGGCGCCCAGTGTGATGTTGCCGCCGCCGGAGGCGAAGGTGGTGTCGACCGGCAGCGTGATGGCGCCGGTGAGGATGCTGGCGCTGGAGGCGGTGCTGCCAATGGCGAGCGTGTCGAATCCACTGAATTTGCCCAGCAGTGTGCTGCTGATGTCCAGCGCCGTGTCGGCGCTGGTGGCGTTCACGCGGATGACCGATCGCGTGTTGGCCAGGATCGTGGCATCGGCGCCAGAGGCGTTGCTGATGCTGCCGGTCAGCGTGAAGCTGTCGGCGGCCAAGGTGGTGTCCTTGTGGTCGACGTCCAGGTTGCCGCTGAACGTGAGCGTGCCCGTGCGCAGCGTGATGCTCGTGGCGCCGCCATCGAACTCCACGTTTTCAGCACTGGCGAAGTTCATCGCCGTGGTGGTGCTCAGGTCGGTGGTGATCACCGTCTTGCCGCCGCCATTGCTGGTCAGGGAGCCCACGTTGGTGAAGGCGCCCGACAGGGTCGTGGTGCCGCTGCCGCTGAGCGTCAGGCCGAAGCCGCCACCCGTCACCGCGGCCAGATCGATGGCGCCGCTGCCGCTGATCAGCGTGGTGTTGGTGCTCAGCGTGACGGCGGTCGAGGCGCTGATGGCGCTGTCGCTGTCGCTGCGGCCGATGACCAGTTGCGCGAACGGCGAGAACAGGGCCAGCGTGCTCGATCCGATCTCCAGGTCGTTGGCAGCGGTGCCGGTCTGCAGCGCGATGGCCTTGTCATCGGAGTGGGTGGACAGCGTGGCGGTGGTCGTCGCCACCGAAGTGGTGAAGGGGCCGGTCAGGTTGAGCGTGTCCGCCTTGATAACGATGTTTTTGTCGGTGGCGGCCAATCCGGCCAGCGTGACGCTCTCGGCATCCAGCGTGCGGGTGGTGCCGGCGGTGCCCTGGTCCAGCGTGGTGAGACCGCCGAAGTTGATGAGCGTGGCCGTGATGTCGGCGTTCACCGCGGTGGCGCCGGAGGTGCGCAGTTCGGCCACGCCGGTCACCACGCCCTCGAGCACCGAGGACGCCGAGGTGAGCGTCAGGTTCTTGCCCGCCCCGTTGATGGCGTGCAGCGT
Organism: Candidatus Aquabacterium excrementipullorum; assembly: GCA_019112875.1. GTDB lineage: Bacteria > Pseudomonadota > Gammaproteobacteria > Burkholderiales > Burkholderiaceae_C > Aquabacterium > Aquabacterium excrementipullorum. The sequence goes on along the minus strand of DXIO01000061.1, from coordinate 14,697 downwards.
GACGGTGTCGTCGCCGACCAGGGTGGTGTTGCGCGTGAGCGTGTAGCTGCCGACGATTTCGACCGAGCCGGTCGTTCCCGCCTTGCCGATGACCAGGCTCGAGAACGTTCCGAGCGCTGTGAGGTCGGCCGTGGTGAGGCTGAGCCCGGTGACGGCGGCGGTCGGGTTGACGACGATGTCGGCGTTGGGTGTGCGTTGCACCAGGGTCAGGGTGGCGCCGTCCTTCGACGTGGCGCCGTTGAGGTTGAGGTCGTCTGTCTGCAGGGTGAGGGCGTAGCCGCCGGTGGCCGTGATCTTCTTGTTGTTGGTGAAGTTCAGGGTGTTGGCGACCAGCGTCTTGTTGAGGTCGGCGCCGCCCAGCGTGACGGCATCGTTGTAGGTCTGGGTGTTGGCCGTGACGGCGGCCGTGCTCGCGTTGCCGCCGTCGATCTCGGCGACGCCGTTCACGATCAGGTCGCCCAGGGTGCGGGTGGCGCCCACTGCGCCACCGAGCGAGACGACTTCACCGCTGGTGGTGGCCGTGAGGGTCACGTTGCGCGCGGTGCTGTCCTCGGAGTCGAGGGTGGCGCCGAAGACCATGCTGCCCGCGTTGGCCTTCAGGACGGTGTTGGTCCCGACAGTGACGGCGTTGTTGTAGGTCTGGTCGCCGTAGGTGGTGATGGCGCCCGCGTTGATGTAGGCGGCACCGTTGACCGTGAGGGAGTTCAGTTGTGTCGAGTTGCCGCTGATGTTGCCGCCCCCGACCACGCCGCCGAAAGTGGTGCGCTTGCCGGCCGTGGTGGCGTTCAACGTGATGTTGCGCAGCGATGCGAGGGTGGCGGTGTCGGAGTTCAGGGTCGAGTTGAACGCGATGTTGCCGCCCGACGAGGTGAACGTGGTGCTGGCACCGAACGTGATCGCGCCGTTGTAGGTCTGGTCGCCGCTCGTCTTGACCGTGGCGGTGTTGATCGAGGTGGCGCCGGAGACCGTGAGCGAGCCCAAGGCCGTCGAGGCGCTGCTGTTGCCCACCGCGCCAGCCAGTGTGACCTTGTTGGAGGCGGCTGTCGCGGACAGCGTCACGTCGCGTGCCGTGCCGTCCGTGTCCAGCGTCGAGGAAAAGGTGATGCTGCCGGCCGACGAACTGAGGTTCGCGTTGGCACCGACCACGACCGCGTTGTTGTACTGCTGGTTGCCGCTGGTCTTGACCGTGTCCGTGTTGATGGAGGCGATGCCGTTGGTGGTCAGGACGCCCAGCAGATGGTTGTCGCCCACCTTGCCGCCCAGGATCACACCTTCTCCTGCGGAGGTCGCGGTCAGCGTGACGTTGCGAGCCGTGCTGTCGTTCGAATCCAGCGTGGACTCCAGGACCACGCTGCCACCGGTGGCGGTGAGGGTCGTGTTGGTCTTGGCCTCCACGGCACCGTGGTAGGTCTGGTCGCCGATGGTGGTGACAGTGGCGGTGTTGATGACGGCCTTGCCAGTCACCGTCAACGCGTTCACCCGCTGCTTGAGGGTGCCCGCGCCCACCGCGCCGTCGAACTGGGCGACGCCGCTGCTGCCCACATCCACGTCGAGGCTGAACGGCCCGGTGCTGTTGCTGCTGTCGATGGTGCTCACGAAATGCACACCGCCATCGCCGCTGACCGTCACGGAGCTGCCCAGGACCACCTTGTTGTTGATGAGGACAGCACCGCCGCCCGCGTCCAGGTTGGCCGCCAGGTTGATGGCGCCGCCCGTGCCGGAGGCCGTGATCGTGAGGTCGCCGCCCGTGGTCTCCAGGGCGGCATCGATGTTGACGTCGCCGCCGACGCCCGTGCTTGTGAGCGTCAGGTTGCCCGCGTTCGTCTTGATGGCCGCGTTGACATTGATGTCGCCGCCAGCCGTCATCGTCAGGCTCTTGCCGGAGGCGCCGGCTGTGCCGGTGCGGTCGATGGCGGCATTGATGTTGATGTCGTTGCTGGCGACCAGGATGATGTCTGCCGTGGAGGCATTGATGGCCGAGGCCCGCACCGAGTAATTGCCGATGGTTGGCGTGGGCGAGTTGTCCAGATCGCTGAAATCGGTGGTCAGCGTGCCGGTGGGCGAGGCCGCGTCCGAGATCACGTAGATGTTGGTCGGATCCAGGAGCAGCGAGCCCACGGCGCCATGCGCTGCGTAGGTGTCCACCAGGCCCCAGAAGGCGAGCTGGTCCTTGCCCGACACTTCGACCTTGCCACCATCGCCGCCCTGCGCGCCGCCGCGCGCTTCGATCAGGCCCTGGAAGGCCGTGGTGCCATCGGCCCAGACCACCACGGTGCCGCCATCGCCGCTGTCCAGCGCGTTGGCCTTGATGGTGGCGCCGTCGGCCACGCGCGTGTGGCTGGCGCGGCGCTCGTCGCCGCCGCCCTGGTAGTTGCCGCCCACCAGCACCGTGCCGCCTCCAGCCGAACCGGACGCGTCGATCAGCGCCGTGCTGCCCAGCGCGACGCGGTCGCCCAACACCTTCACGGTGCCGCCGGTCTCGCCCGCCTCGGTGCCTTGGGCATCGATCGTGCCCGTGACCTTGGTGATGCCGCTGGAGCCGCCGTCGATGATGACGGTGCCATTGCGCGAGCCGATGCTGCGCGCCTGGATGATGCCGTCCATGTTGAGCACGGTGTCCGCGGCGGCACCACGCGCCTCGGCGCGCAGCTCGACCAGGCCGCCATCGGCCTTGATGCTGCCCAGCTGCTGCAGCTTGGCGCTGGCGCGCTCTCCGGACATCTGGAAGAAGATCAGTCCGTCGCCCTCGACGTCCACCACCACATTGGTCAGGGCCGCCAGGCCCACGCGTGCGGCCTCGATGCTGCCCAGGTTGCTGACCTCGGTCCCCACCAGGGCCACGGTGCCGTCGGCCTTGATGCTGCCGGCGTTGACCACGCTGCCCGTGCTGTTGCCCCGGTCGAACAGGCGGATGCGGTTGCGCATGAACTCTTCGGTGTCCATGCTGAGGTTGGTCGCCACCAGCGAGCCCACGTCGATGCGCGCGCCTGCGCCGAACAGCACGCCGTTGGGGTTGCTCAGGAACACGCGGCCATTGGCCTGCAGCTGGCCCAGGATGGCGCTGGGGTCGTACCCCGTCACCTGGATCAGCAGGTTCGAGGTGTTGCTGGGCTGGAAGACCTTGACCGCGTCCTGCGCCCCGATGCTGAAGCCACCCGTCTGGATGTAGGCGTTGTGGGCCGACTGGTTGACGTTGGTGGTGTTCGCGTTGGGGTTGGTGATCGTGGCGCCGATCACCGCCTGCACATCGGTGAAGCTGCTGCCGGCGCGCGAGGGCAGCGCCGACGAGGTGATGGCGATGGCCAGGGCCAGAGGCAGGGGCCGCAGCGTGAAACGGCGGCTGGTCGATGGGCGGCGGGCAGGGCGGTTCATGGCGGGCTCGACTCGGAAGCGGTCAGAAATACTTGGTCAGGGTGGCGAACACGCGGGGCGATCGCTTCACGGTGTCGTTCTGGGGGGTGCCCGTGATGGGCCAGGCCAGGCTCAGGCGGGCGCCGAACTGCTGTGGGCGGTCCCAGGTGGCGCCGATACCGTAGCCGCTGAAGGTGGCCGACTCGGCCTGGTTGACGGTCAGTTGCCCTTCCGGGTCGTAGCGGTAGGTGATGTGGCCCCAGTCGTAGAAGGTGCTGAACACCATCTCGCGGGCGTAGCGGCCGAACCAGGCCTCGGGCGGTAGCACGCGCAGCTCCAGCGTGGCCACCTGGCCGATGTCGCCCGTGCCTTCGCCCGGTGCGAAGGCGCGCACACGCCCGGGACCGCCGACACCGAATTGCTCGGTGGTGTCCAGGTTGCGGTAGGCCCATTGGCCACTGAAGCTGACATAGGCCAGCAGGCGGTTGCTGACGATGTTCTGCAGGCGCGAGTAGCCCACGTTCAGGCGGCCGTGCTTGGTCGGGTAGGTGTAGACGAGGGGCGTCGGGGTTTCGCGGTAAAGCACCTGGCTGGCCGTGAGGGCCGCCTCGTAGGTGTTCACGCCGCCGGTCAGCAGGTTGTCGCGGAAGTCGCCGGCCACGCCCAGGCGCAGCTCGCGGGCCCGCTTCTTGATGTCGGCGCCGGCGAGATCGCCCTTCTGGTCGAGGAACTCACGCTGCTCGACCGAGAGCTGGGCGAACATGTTGAGGTTGCGTGAACGCACGACCGGATAGATGGCGTAGCCGCTGACGGCTGTGGCATCGCCGTGCAGGTCCAGGGGCACGTCGTCGCTGAGCTGGTAGTGCACCTTCGAAACGGAGGTGCCGATTTTCAGGCCATCGCTGCCCACCGGCAGGGTGTAGCCCGCCAGCAGGAACTGCAGGCCGCCAGTGGTGGTGGTCTGGCCGCTGAGCACCAGGCCGTCGCCGCGCTTGAGCGGGCTGGCGACGTTGGCCGTGACGCCGACGCGGTAGATGCCGGAATAGCGTGAGCCGTTGGCGTCGAACTCGGCCTTGCCCGAGACCTTGGACTCGGGCAGCGGCGTGACCACCAGCGAGGCGGTGCCGGGGTAACGGCCCTGCTTGATCTCGAAGCGGGCGGTCAGGCCGCGCAGGTCGTTGAGCAGGAAGACGACGCGTTCGACGTCCTTGACGCGCAGGACGTCGCCGGTGCGCAGGCGGGCCAGATGGGCCTCGACCACGGACTTTTCCACCGGGATGTCGTCGCGCCAGTTCAGGATCACCTGGTCCAGGCGGCCTTCGAGCACGGCGATGCGCACGGTGCCGCCGTCCGGCTTCTGTTCGGGCAGGTAGGCGTAGCCCAGGTACAGGCCCATGTCACGCTGCAGGTAGCGTGTCACGGCGGCCACGGCGTTGACCAGGTCCTCGTAGCTGCGGCCCTTGCCGGTGAAGGGCGCGGTCAGCACTGGCAGCGCGGCCTTGAGCGCGGGGGGCGCGGTGTCGTCCACCACGTACTGGTTCACGTCCAGGGTGATGTCGTCGGCGGGCTTGCCCAGTTCACGCGGGGGCGCCGGCTGGTCGGGCAGGGCGGTGGTGTCTTCGCGGACCGTGGGCTGCGGCCTCAGTTGCTCGAACTGGGGAACGGCGCCGGCCGGCGGCGGTGTGAGCGCGTTCTGGGCCAGGCCAGGCTGGCTGAGGGCCAGCAGCAATGCCGCCAGTGCGGTCGGGATCGCGGCGAGGCGAATGGTTGAATGCCCCGATACGGTGCGCAGCGATGGTCCGGAATGTGTGCCCACGAATGCCTCGTCCAAACAGCAAAGGGCGCACATTTCTCAAGGCGCCTGAAACAATTGGATAACTATGAAATGACAGGTGGGCGCAGTATCTCCCCTCGCCGATGGGCCGGTTACCCTGAAGCTAGGGGGGCCACCCCAATAGAGGGATGGGGTGGCGGGGTGAGATCCCTAGAACTAGGGGGTCACAGGCCGCTGCCCAGCCATTGGGCTGTCAGCGAGGGGCGGTTGCGGGCCCCGAAGCGGCGGTACAGCGAGGTCACGTACTGGTGGGCCGTGTTGGTGCTGAGGTTGAGTTCGGCCGCGATCTGCTTTTCCGACAGGCCGGTCAGCAGCAGCAGGAGCACCTTGCGCTGGTGCGGCGGCAGGGGGCCGGTCGCCAGGGCAGGGCCGTGGCTCAGGGTGAGCCAGTTCAGCCAGCGCGACAGGCCGGCCAGCGCCAGTTCCAGCGTGGCGCGGTGCGCCTCGGTGAAGGGCGCGGCGCCCTGGGCGCGCATCAGATGGAAATGCATGCGCATGCCGCCGCGCATCGGCAGGGTGAGCGACAGTTCTGGGCCGGTCATGTCGGCCGAGTTGTGCTGCTGCAGGTTCCAGAACACCTGCGACGCGACGCACACCGTGTTGCCGGGCTGGCTGGAGGCCAGCAGCTCCCAGCGGATGCCGTCTGCTGAGAGCAGCTGAGAAAGACGCTGGAGCAGATGCACCAGGCCGGCATCGACCTCGTGTGCCGACAGATCCTGGATTTCCTGCCACAGGCGCGTCAGGTCCAGGCGGGACTGGTCCGGCGCGACCGCCTGGTGTTCGAAGGCGGATGCCAGGGCAATGCGCCTCACGGGACGTCGCTGCACATTGCCCCATTGGGCAGCAGTGTCCTCGTCTTCCAGGGGGGTGCGCGTTGCAGAATTGATCGGCAGCATGGTGGGGCTCCTTGATTTGACCGGCATCGTGCCCGACCGCTGGGGAGCTTGCAACCGTCCGAAAGGACGGATACCTATTGTGTAGTGTGTAAATTCCACAGCCCGGCGTGAGCGTTGCGCATCATGGCGGCGAGTCTGAGCCGCCGCACCCGGCCGTTGGTACGGATGCGGCGCCCCGGGGCGCTGTGGGATCATCCGCGCCATGTACACCCTGCTTTTCGTGGACGACCACCCGCTGTACCGGGAAGGTGTCCGCCGGGCCTTGAGCGATGCGATGCCCGGGCTGCGGATTCTCCTGGCTGATCGCAACGCTTCGGCCCAGACCGTGCTGGCGGCCGAACCGGAGATCGACCTGTGCCTGTCGGATTTCCAGCTGCCCGATGGCGATGGCCTGGCCCTGTTGGGGCAGGTGGCGCGCCAGCATCCCACCGTGGCCCGGGGCCTGCTGTGCGGCGCTCCGGATGCCGCGATGGCGCGCCAGGCCCAGATGCTGGGTTGCGTGGCCTGCCTGTCGAAGGACCGCGACATCGCCTCGCTGGGCGATGCGCTGCGCACCCTCTTCGAAGGCGGTTCGGTGTATGACGTGGCGCCAGCGCCGGCACTGGGCACCACCAGCCTGTCGGACAAGCGCAAGGAGATCCTGCGCCTGGCGGCCAAGGGACTGTCCAACAAGGAGATCTCCGGCCTGCTCGGCATTTCCGAGCGCACCGTCAAGGATCACTGGTCTTACATCTTCGAGCAGATGGGGGTGAGCAACCGCACCGAGGCCGTCAGCCAGGCGCTGCGCGAGCGCCTGTTGTGAGCGGCCCTGATGACCGGCTTGGTTGACCATTCCAGCCGCCTGCTTGCCGAGCAGGTGCGCCTGGCCTATGGCAGCACGCGCGGCAGCCGCCTGCTCGTGGGCCTGGTGGCGCTGGCCGCCTGCGCGACCGCCTTGGCCCTGAAGGGGGTGGTGGCGCCCTACCGCCTGGTGCCGTGGCTGGTGCTCATGCTGCTGATCCAGGCCTCCGGAGTGGCGCTGCGACGTGCCTATCGGCGCGGCGAGCCGCATGCCGACGCCGCGATGCCGGTGTGGATGCGCCTGAAAGTGGCGCAGGCCGGCGCGCTCGGGCTGGGCTGGGGGCTGGGCCTCGTCCTGCTGCACGACCGGGGCAATGCCTACACCTTGCTGTACCCCGTGGTGGGCCTTGTGGCGGTGGCCGCCGGCCAGGCCGCGCTGCACACAGCGCTCATCACCGGGCTGTACAGCTTTCTGGCCTGCAGCCTGCTGCCCTCGGTGGCCTACCTGCTGTGGCTGCCGGGCTGGACCACCAGCTACGTGGCCCTGGGCCTGGTCATGCTGGGGGGCTTCCTGGTGGTGTCGAGCCAGTTGATCGGCCGCGTGCTGGGCGATGCCTTGCGCATGCGCCTGGCGGCCGCCGAACTGCTGGAGCAGGAGCGGCACCTGGTGGCCAAGGCCGAGCACAGCGCCGCGCTGACCGAACTGGCCGCCGCCGAGAAGACGCGCTTCTGGAGCGCGGCCAGCCACGACCTCAAGCAGCCGCTGCATGCCCTGGGCCTGTACAGCGCGCTGCTGCGCAAGGACCCGGCCGATGTGGAGCGGCGTGAGCTGATCGACCACATCACCTCCTGCGTGGGCAGCCTGACGGGCCTGTTCGATGCCATCTTGGGGGTGACGCATGCCGAGACGGCGCACCTCAATGCCAAACCAGGCGCTTTCCCGCTGCAGCGCGTGGTCGAGCAGGTGCTGATCCAGGTGCGGCCCGGCGCCCGGGCCAAGGGCCTGACGGTGCGCAACGTGCCCACCTCGCTGTGGGTGCACGCGGACCCGGCCGTGATCGAGCGCATTCTGGGCAACCTGCTGTCCAATGCGGTGCGCTACACCGAGGATGGCCGCATCCTGGTGGGCGTGCGCCGCCGCCCCGGGGGGTGCTCGCTGATCGTGGCCGACACCGGCGTGGGCCTGGCCTCGCACGATCAGAGCCGCATCTTCGATGACTTCTTCCAGGTCGACAACCCGGAGCGCCAGCGTGACAAGGGCTATGGCCTGGGCCTGTCCACCGTGCACCGACTGTGCGCGGCGCTGGGCTACGAGATCGAGGTGCAGTCCACGCCCGGCCGGGGCAGCCTGTTCGCCGTCACCTTGCCCTTAGACTCTCCGGCTCATGCAGAAGAAGTACAAGAACCGGTGCACACGCTGGAAGCCGATTTGAACGTCCTGTTCGTGGAGGACGACCCGCTGGTGCGCGACGCGATGAACCGCCTGCTCAAGGACTGGGGCGTGCGCGTGAGCATGTGTGCGTGCGGCGACGAGGCGCTGGCCATTCTCAGCCAGGAGTTCGACAAGCGCTGGCACGTGCTGCTCGATCACCAGCTGGCCGACAACGAGACTGGCCTTCAGGTGGCCGACCGCATCCGCGCGTTGATCGGCGATGGCCCCGTGATCTCGCTGGTGACCGGCGAGGTGGACGAGGCCGTGGACCGCGGCGCCGCCGAGCGCGGCATCTCGGTGCTGCGCAAGCCGCTCAAGCCGATCCGCCTGCGCGCACTGCTGCGCTCGCACCACCTGGGCGAGGAGGTGCTCTGATGGCGGCCTTCAACCCCTTCGAGCGCAGCGGCGCCTGGCCCGACGCCCTGAGCGCGGCGCAGTGGCTCAAGCAGGGGGCCCCCGTGTCCACGCGGGATGACGGCAAGGCCCTGGCCGTGGCGCTCGCCAAGCTGGAGACGCTCTACAAGAAGGTGGACGTGGCCGACCTGCAGCCGCGCCGCAACCAGGCCTTCACCACGCTGGACGAGCTGGAAGGCGCCGAGAAGGACGCCAAGGCCGCCTACCGTGGCACCGTGGTGCCCTTGATCGCGCAGGCGCTGGAAGCCAGGAAGCAGGCCCTGACGCTGGCCAAGCTGTGCCAGGCCGATCCCAAGGTGCCCAAGCCCGTGGTGGTGCTGGCCGCCCAGGTGGCCAAGGCGGCCGACGAGGTGACCGAGGTCTTCAAGGACCTGGGCGCCATCTTCAAGCCATTCGACGAGGCGCGCAAGACACTCGTCAAAGCTGATGATCAGCTGCGCAAGACCTTGCAGCCTCACCTGCAGGCGCTGAACAAGGGCCTGGACCAGTGCCAGAAGAGTCCATCGCGCGAGCTGTGGGACAAGCTCTGCAGGACCCCCTGCAAGGCCGTGCACAACACCGTGAAGAACACGCCGCGCCTGAAGGACGACTTCTGGGGCGTGTGGAAGGTGCATGACGGCGATTCGTTCTCGCACGCGTTGCAGATGGCCGAGAAGTCCGCCAAGGACGACAAGGCCCGCCAGAAGCTCGACGACGTGATCGTGCGCATGTGCAAGGAGCTGCGCGGCGAGCTGGGCAAGCTGGACAAGGCCATGGGCTGACCGGGTCCTTGCCGGGACTCAGATCGCCAGGTCGTAGTCCACGATCAGCGGCGCGTGGTCGCTGAACCACTGCCCCTTGTAGACCGAGGTCTGGCGCGCCAGCAGGGCCAGTTTGGGCGTGGCCAGCTGGTAGTCGATGCGCCAGCCCACGTTCTTGGCACGGGCCTGGCCCCGGTTGCTCCACCACGTGTAGCACTCGTCGGTGGTGTCGGGGTGCAGGTGGCGGTACACGTCGACCAGGCGGGCCTGGTTTTCCAGGTGCAGCAACTTGCTCATCCAGTCGCGCTCCTCGGGCAGGAAGCCGCTGTTCTTCTGGTTGCCCTTCCAGTTCTTCAGGTCCTGCGCCTGGTGGGCGATGTTGATGTCGCCCACCAGGATGTAGTCGCGCTCGCCGGCCAGGCGCGCCAGGTGCGGCTCGACGATGGCCAGCCAGCGGAACTTGGCCTCCTGGCGCTCTTCGGAACTGGAGCCGCTCGGGAAGTAGCTGCTGATGATGGACAGCTTGCGGCCCGGCTTGTCGAAGCGCAGCTCCACCCAGCGGCCCTCGGCGTCGAACTCGCCGCTCGGGTCGTGCTCGCCCAGGCCGATGACCACGTCAGAAGGCTCGTGCTTGCTGTACAGGCCCACGCCGGAGTAGCCCTTCTTCTCGGCATGGTGGAAGTGGCCTTTCATCCCGGCGATGGATTCGAACTTGCCGGCGATGTCGGCGGCCTGCGCCTTGAGTTCCTGCACCCCCATACAATCGGCCGACAGTCCTTCAGCCCATGGAATGAGGCCCTTGGTGGCCGCCGAGCGGATGCCGTTGAGGTTGAGGGATACCAGTCTGAACACGTTGAGATCTCAAGATGACGAACACCCCTACCAGCAACGCCGTGGCCCAGGATTTCGTGGCCTTCGCGGTGCAATCGCAGGTGCTGCGCTTTGGTGAATTCAAGACCAAGGCCGGCCGCCTGTCGCCCTACTTCTTCAACGCGGGGTTGTTCGACGACGGCGCCAAGCTCGGTCGCCTGGCCGAATTCTATGCACGCCGGCTGCTGGCGTCGGGGCTCGAGTTCGACATGCTGTTCGGGCCGGCCTACAAAGGCATCACGCTGGCCGCCGCCGTGTCGATCGAGCTGGCCCGCCTGGGCCGCAACGTGCCCTTCGCCTACAACCGCAAGGAGGCCAAGGACCACGGCGAGGGCGGCACCCTGGTGGGCGCGCCAGTGAAGGGCCGCGTGCTGATCATCGACGACGTGATCTCGGCCGGTACCTCGGTGCGCGAGTCCATCGACATGATCAATGCAGCCGGTGCCACCCCCTGCGGCGTGGCCATCGCGCTGGACCGTCAGGAAAAAGCCACTCACAACGGTCAGGACGCTGACGAGAGCGCCGTGCAGCAAGTCGAACAACGCTACAAACTGCCGGTTGTTTCGATTGCGGCCCTGGCAGACCTGTTGCACTATCTGGAAACCCAGGCCGATCCGGCCCTGTCCCAATTTCACCCAGCGGTGCTGGCCTACCGGCAGCGCTACGGGGTGTGAACTGGGCGATAGCCCCTTCTTTCACGCTGTCCACGGAGTTTCCTGCATGCCGCTGTTCCTGTCCGCACGGGCATTCACGCCACGAGGTCCCCATGCCGGGGCCCGGTCGCGGATCGCTGCCGTGCTGGCGATAGGGGCGGTTGGGGCGGCGGGCTTGTGCAGTCTCCTGGGCACCTCGGCGCAGGCCGCGCCTGCGACCTCACAGGCCGCGCAGAAGATCTATTCCTGCGTGGACACCTCGGGCCGCCGCATCACCTCGGACCGGCCCATCCCCGAGTGCCTGGACCGCGAGCAGCGCATGCTCAACAAGGATGGCTCCCAGATCAAGGTGCTCGGCCCGCGGCTGACGCCGAAGGAGCGCGCGGTCAAGGAGGAGGCGGATCGCCAGAAGGCGGCCGCCGACGCCGCGTACAAAGATGCGGTGCGCCGTGACCGCAACCTGCTCAACCGATTCCCCAACGAGGCGGCGCACGGCAAGGCCCGCGAGGCAGCGCTGGACGACATCCGCAATGCGATCACCTCGTCCGAGAAGCGGGTGCGTGACCTCCAGGCCGAGCGCAAGCCGCTGGAGGCCGACGCCGAGTTCTACAAGGGCAAAGCCCTGCCCTACAAGCTGCGCTCGACGCTGGCCGACAACACGGCCTCGCAAGATGCGCAGCGCGAAATCATCGAGAACCAGAAGGCGGAGATGGGGCGCATCAACGCCTTGTACGACGCGGAACTGGCCCGGCTGCGCAAGCTGTGGGCGGGCGCGGCCCCGGGCTCCGTGCCGGATGATCCGGCACCGGCGGCGGCCTCTGCGGCGCCGCCCAAAAAATAAGGCCGGCGCAAGGCCGGCCTGTGCAGTGTGAGGCCTCAGCGCCTCAGCGCTTCAACCCGCCAGCTTCTTCTTGAGCAGCTCGTTGACGGTGGCGGGGTTGGCCTTGCCTTTGGTGGCCTTCATGGCCTGACCAACGAGCGCGTTGAAGGCCTTCTCCTTGCCGGCGCGGAACTCCTCGACCGACTTGGCGTTGGCCGCCAGGATGTCGTCGAGGATCTTTTCCAGCTCGCCGGTGTCGGCCATGGGCTTGAGGTCCTTGGCGTCGATGATGGCGTCCACGCGGGCCAGGGCGTCAAGAACGTTGGCCTGCTCGCCCGCCCACAGCGCCTCGAACACCTGGCGCGCCGCGTTGTTGGGCAGCGTGCCATCGCCGATGCGCTTGACCAGCGCGCCCAGCAGGTCGGCGTTCACGGGGCTGGCTTCGATGCCCTGCTCGCTGGCGTTCAGGCGGCGCGAGACCTCGCCCATCAGCCAGTTGGACACCAGCTTGGGCGCGCCGCTGGCCTTGGCCGCGTGCTCGAAGAACTCGGCGAAAGCGCGCGACTGCGTCATCATCGTCGCGTCATACGCCGGCAGGCCGTAGTCCTTTTCGAAACGCGCGGCCATCACGCCGGGCAGCTCGGGCATCGTGGCCTTCACGCGCTCGACCCACTCGGGCGCGATCACCAGCGGGGGCAGGTCGGGGTCGGGGAAGTAGCGGTAGTCGTGCGCGTCTTCCTTGGTGCGCATGGCGCGCGTCTCGCCGCGGCCGCCGTTGGCATCGGGATTGAACAGCACGGTGGCCTGCTGGATCGGCAAGCCGTCTTCGAGCTGGTCGATCTGCCACTGGATCTCGACGTCGATGGCCTGCTGCAGGAACTTGAAGCTGTTGAGGTTCTTGATCTCGCGGCGCGTGCCCAGGGGCGCGCCGGGGCGGCGCACCGACACGTTGGCATCGCAGCGGAAGGAGCCCTCCTGCATGTTGCCGTCGCAGATGCCCAGCCACACCACCAGCGTGTGCAGCGCGCGGGCGTAGGCCACGGCCTCGGGGCTGGAGCGCATGTCGGGCTCGGTGACCACCTCCAGCAGCGGCGTGCCGGCGCGGTTCAGATCGATGCCGCTGGATTTCTCGCCGTTGAAGCCGGCGAAGTCCTCGTGCAGCGACTTGCCCGCGTCTTCTTCGAGGTGGGCGCGCACCAGGCGCACCGTGTGGGCCTGCTCGCCGACGAAGAAGCCCACGGTGCCGCCTTGCACCACGGGGATCTCGTACTGGCTGATCTGGTAGCCCTTGGGCAGGTCGGGGTAGAAGTAGTTCTTGCGCGCGAAGATGGAGCGCGGCGCCACGACGGCGCCCACGGCCAGGCCCAGCGCGATGGCGCGGTCGACCGCGCCGTGGTTCATCACGGGCAGCGTGCCGGGCAGGGCCAGGTCCACAGGGCAGGCCTGTGTGTTGGGCTCGGCGCCGAACTGGGTGGAGGCGCCCGAGAAGATCTTGGACGCGGTGGACAGCTGGACGTGCGTCTCCAGGCCGATGACGACCTCGAAACCGCGGATCAGGTTGGTGCTCATGGTGTCGTCGTCGAAATCAGAGGGCTGCGGGCGCGCGCTGGTGCCAGTCGGTGGCCTGCTGGAAGGCGTGCGCGGTGTGCAGCAGGGCGCCTTCCTGCCAGTAGTTGCCGATCAACTGCAGGCCCACGGGCAGGCCATGAGCACCGAAGCCGGCCGGCACGCTCATGCCTGGCAGGCCGGCCAGGCTGGCGGGCAGCGTGAAGATGTCGGCCAGGTAGTCGGCCAGCGGGTCGGTCTGCGAGCCGATCGGGCGCGCCACGTTGGGCGACACGGGGCCGGCGATCACGTCGCACACCTTGAAGGCGGCCTGGAAGTCATCCGCGATCATGCGGCGCAGCTTCTGGGCCTGCAGGTAATAGGCGTCGTAGTAGCCGTGCGAGAGCACGTAGGTGCCGATCATGATCCGGCGCTTGACCTCGGGCCCGAAGCCTTCGGCGCGGGTCTTGCGGTACATGTCGGCCAGGTCGGTGTACTGCTTGGCGCGGTGGCCGAACTTGACGCCGTCGAAACGGCTCAGGTTCGATGAGGCCTCGGCCGGCGCGATGATGTAGTACACGGGGATGGACAGCTCGGTGCGCGGCAGGCTCACGTCCACCAGCGTGGCGCCGAGCTTTTGCAGCTGGGCCAGCGCTTCACGCGTGGCGGCCAGCACGTCGGCATCGACGCCGGCGCCGAAGAATTCTTTCGGCACGCCCACGCGCAGGCCGGCCAGTGGCTGCTCGGCCGTGGCGCCGGCGCGTGGTGTGCGCAGCGCGCCGGCCAGATCGGGCACGGGCTGCTGGGCGCTGGTGGCGTCGCGCTCGTCGAAGCCGCTCATGGCCTGCAGCATCAGGGCGCAGTCTTCGGCGGTGCGGGCCAGCGGGCCGGCTTGATCAAGGCTGGAGGCGAAGGCGATCATGCCGTAGCGCGAGCAGCGGCCATAAGTGGGCTTGATGCCGGTGATGCCGGTGAGCGCGGCCGGCTGGCGGATCGAGCCGCCGGTGTCGGTGCCGGTGGTGGCGGACACCAGGCGCGCGGCCACGGCCACGGCCGAGCCGCCGGACGAGCCGCCCGGGATGCGGTCAGGCGCCCAGGGGTTGCGGGCCTTGGCGTAGGCCGAGTTCTCGTTGGCGCCGCCCATGGCGAACTCGTCGCAGTTGAGCTTGCCCACGGACACGGCGCCGGCCGCCTTTAGGCGGGCCACCACGGTGGCGTCGAAGGGGCTCTGGTAGCCCTTGAGCATCTTCGAGGCGGCCGTGGTCGGCTGACCGGTGGTCACGAAGATGTCCTTGTGCGCGATGGGCACGCCGTCGAGCGCGCCCAGGGGCTGGCCGGCGGCACGGCGGGCGTCGGCGGCGC
>DXIO01000060.1 GCA_019112875.1 Candidatus Aquabacterium excrementipullorum | reverse complement strand
GGCGGTGGAGGCAGCCAGGCCAGCGACGATGGCGAGGGCGAGGACGACTTCGTCTTCTCGCTGAGCAAGGAAGAGTTCATGCAGGTCTTCTTCGAAGACCTGGCCTTGCCCAACCTGGTGCGCACCGCGCTGGCCGAGGTGCCGGAGTGGAAGAGCCAGCGCGCCGGCTTTTCCAGCGACGGCACGCCCAACAACCTGCACGTGGTGCGCTCCATGCGCGGCGCCCTGGGCCGCCGGATCGCGCTGGGTGCTTCGTCACGCCACGAGATCCGCGAGCTGGAAGAGCGCCTGACCGAGTTGCGCGGCATCACCGAAGCGGGCGATGCAGCCTTGGTGCGCAAGCACGCCGAGGAGATCGAACAGATCGAGGCGCGCCTGCAGCACCTGCGCGGCCGCATGATGGGCATTCCTTTCCTGGACCCGATCGACCTGCGCTTCCGCAGCCGTATCAAGGTGCCGGTGCCTACCACCAAGGCCGTGATGTTCTGCGTGATGGACGTGTCCGGCTCGATGGACGAGCAGCGCAAGGAGTTGTCCAAGCGCTTCTTCATCTTGCTGTACCTGTTTCTGACGCGGCACTACGACAAGATCGAACTGGTCTTCATCCGCCACCACACGCAGGCGCAGGAGGTCACGGAAGACGAGTTCTTCCACGCCACCGAGACCGGTGGCACCGTGGTGTCCAGCGCGCTGGTGCTGCTCGATGAAGTGATCCAGGCCCGCTACCCGACCAGCGAGTGGAACCTGTACGTGGCCCAGGCCAGCGATGGCGACAACTGGCACCACGATTCCAGCCGCTGCAGCCAGATCCTGGAAGACAAGATCCTGCCGCTGGTGCGTTACTACGCCTATGTGCAGGTGGCGCAGACCGAGCAGAACCTGTGGGACGAGTACCTGGCCCTGGGCGAGCGCCACAAGCACTTCGCGATGCGCAAGGTGCTGGATGCGGCGCAGATCTACCCGGTGTTCCGTGAGTTGTTCAAGAAGGAAGGGGTGGACGCATGAATGCCGAAACCAAGCAGAGCCACCAGTTGCCGGGCCCCTCCGACTGGACCTTCGAGCTGATCCACGACTACCACACGGTGATCCGCCAGACGGCCGAGAGCTTCAAGCTCGACACCTACCCGAACCAGCTCGAGATCATCACCGCCGAGCAGATGATGGACGCCTACGCCAGCGTGGGCATGCCGGTGAACTACCGGCACTGGTCCTACGGCAAGGAGTTCATCGCCACGGAGAAGAACTACCGCCGTGGCTACATGGGCCTGGCCTATGAGATCGTCATCAACTCCAACCCCTGCATCAGCTACCTGATGGAGGAGAACACCATGGCCATGCAGGCCCTGGTGATCGCCCACGCGGCCTACGGGCACAACAGCTTCTTCAAGGGCAACTACCTGTTCCGCATGTGGACGGACGCGGGCTCCATCATCGACTACCTGGTCTACGCCAAGAACTACGTGGCCCAGTGCGAAGAGCGCTACGGTGTCGATCTGGTGGAAGAGACGCTCGATTCCTGCCATGCGCTGATGAACCATGGCGTCGATCGCTACCGCCGCCCCAGCAAGCTCTCGCTCGACAAGGAGCTGGCCCGCCGCGAAGAGCGCGAGGCCTACCTGCAGCAGCAGGTCAACGACCTGTGGCGCACCCTGCCACGCCGCATTGACCGGCCGGAGGAAGAGGCCGTGCGCCGCTTCCCCGCCGAGCCGCAGGAGAACCTGCTGTACTTCATCGAGAAGCACGCGCCGCTGCTGGAACCCTGGCAGCGCGAGATCGTGCGCATCGTGCGGAAGATCGCGCAGTACTTCTACCCACAGCGCCAGACCCAGGTGATGAACGAGGGCTGGGCCACCTTCTGGCACTACACCCTGCTCAACACCATGTACGACCAGGGCCACCTGGCCGACGGGATCATGCTGGAGTGGCTGCAGTCGCACACCAACGTGGTGTTCCAGCCGCCGGTGGGGCACCGTGCGTACAGCGGCCTCAACCCGTACGCGCTGGGCTTTGCGATGTACACGGATCTGAAGCGCATCTGCGAGAAACCGACGCCGGAAGACCGCCACTGGTTCCCCGACTTCGCCGGCTCTGCGGAGGGCGCCGCACCGGGCGACCACGCCTGGCTCAAGACCCTGGATTACGCCATGCGCAATTTCAAGGACGAGAGCTTCGTGGGGCAGTTCCTGTCGCCCAAGGTGATGCGCGATTTCCGGCTCTTCGCCATCCATGACGACGAGGACGATTCCGAGTTGGAGGTGTCGGCCATCCATGACGAGGCCGGCTACCGCAACCTGCGTGAATCGCTGTCCCGCCAGTACGACCTGGGCTCACGCGAGCCGAACATCCAGGTGTGGAGCGTGAACCTGCGTGGCGACCGTTCGCTCACCCTGCGGCACACCCAGCACAACAACCGGCCGCTCGCCGAGGGCACGCGCGAGGTGCTCAAGCACGTGTCGCGGCTGTGGGGCTTCCCGGTGCACATGGAAAGCGTGGACCCGCAAGGCCATGTGCGCCAGCAGTGGACGGTGGTGCCCGCGACGATGGATTGAAACAGAGGCTTGATCGGGCACGCGGTCAGATACCACTGAAGGCGGCCTGCGGGCCGCTTTTTCCATGGCGTTTCAAACAGCGAATACCGCTGTGATCGCCGGGTCTTTTCACCACATGGTTGTTACACCGGCCGTCCTAAAGTCCCAACCGTTCATGACGAAAAGTGAACGCGATGCCCGGGTTCGGGTGTCTCTCGCAATTCTGCTGCTTTGAGTGTTTCTGGTCTGCGGGGTTGCAATTTCATGGTCTTACAAGGAGAACCCCTTCAATGGTGCTGAGCAGACACACAAAGGTCGGCATGGCGGTATCGACGCTGATCCTGGCCTGTGCACAGGCCCATGCCGATGATTCGGCATTTCGTTTTTCCGGATTCGGCACGTTCGGTGGCGTGTTCACCGACACCAAGGACGCTGAATTCGTGACCCCCGGCCAGCCCTCTGGCGCGACCAAGACGGTCGATTTCGGTGTGGATTCGCGCATCGGCGTGCAGGGCTCTTACCAGCTCAACCAGATTTTCTCTGGCACCGTGCAGGTGCTGTCGAAGTACAACGGCAAGGGCAACTACAACCCGAACGTGGAATGGGCCTTCGTGAAGGCGCAGATCACGCCGTCCGTGGGCGTTCGTGCCGGGCGCATCGGCGCGCCGTTTTTCATGATCTCGGACTACCGCGACGTGAACTACGCCAACCTGTGGGTGCGCCCGCCCCTGGAGACCTATGGCCAGGTCCCGGTGAGCAATGTCACGGGTGCCGACCTGATCGTGCAGCACGCGATCGGCTCGGCCAACGTGTCGGCACAGCTGTGGGGCGGCCTGTCGCGCGCCACGCTCGAAGACCAGGTCGACGTGACGATCCGGGACACCGTGGGGCTGAACCTGTCGGCCGAGTTCGACAACGGTCTGACCCTGCGTGCCGGCCACGCCGTGGGCAAGGTCTCGCTGGGCAGCGACACGCTGCGCCTGCTGGCCGCCCGTACCGCGACCGCTGCCACCACCCTGGCCGCGACGCCTTATGGTGCCGCGGCCCGCGCCACCGCGGACGACTTCGACATGAGCGGTCGCCGCGCCACTTTCTCGGGTGTGGGCGCAAGCTGGGATGTGGGCAACTGGCAGCTCAATGCCGAGTACACGCGCCGCTTCATCGATGGCTATGCCGGCACCACCAAGGGCTGGTATGCCTCGGCCGGTTATCGCCTGGGCAAGGTGACGCCGTTCGGCTATGTGTCCGGTCTGCAGACGTCCGGTGTGGGCACCAACGGTTTGGCCGCTCCGGCCGCCTTGTTCGGCGGTAGCCTCGCCGTGCTGTCGAACGGTGTGAACACCGTGCTGAACGACGCCCGCACCGGCGGCCAGCGCTCGGTGGCCCTGGGCGCCCGCTGGGATGCCTGGAAGAGCGCTTCGCTCAAGGCACAGGTGGAACACATCACGCCCAAGGATGGCGGTGTGGGCCTGCTGCTGGCCTCTCCCGGCACGTCCCTCAACGGCGACAGCGTGAACGTGGTGAGCGTCAGTGTCGATTTCGTGTTCTGAAAGAAGGGGAGATCGACAACATGACGTATTGCAAATTCGCGGTGTCCTCGACCCTGGCGGCCCTGCTGGCGCTGGCGTCTCAGACCGCATCCGCCCAGGTGGCGGTGGTGGTGGGTGCCAAGAGCCCCGTGGGCAACCTGACCGATGAACAGGTGGCCGGCGTTTACCTGGGCAAGACCAACACGCTGCCTGGCGGCGGCGCGGTGGCCCTGGCCGACCTGCCTGACTCCAGCCCGGCGCGCGAGCAGTTCTATACCAAGGCCACCGGCAAGAACGGCGCCCAGGTGAAGGCCACCTGGGCTCGCCTGACCTTCTCCGGCAAGGGCGTGCCCCCCAAGGAACTGCCCAACTCGGCCGACGTGAAGAAGTTCGTGGCGGGCAATCCCAATGCCATCGGCTACATCGAGAAGTCCGCCGTGGACGCTTCGGTGAAGGTGGTGCTGTCGCTGGATTGATCGGCACATCGACGCATTTCGCATGATGGCGGCTCCCTGAGCGGGGCCGGTCTCATGCAGTGCCTTGAAGGCGGTTCGTGACGCGTGTCACGGACCGCCTTTTTCATGGGGCGTTCGAAGCGCTGCCCTGCGCGAATTGACTGTGTCAGGCCCGGTTTATCCGGCTAAAGAATTTCCGGCCGCGTTTGAGAATTCGGGCTCAAGGACGCTGTACTTCGCTCGCACGCCATGGCCGACCAGGACAATCAGGACAAGCAGTTACCCGCCTCGGAGCGGAAACTGAAGAAAGCCCGGGAAGAGGGCCAGATTGTCCGTTCGCGTGACCTGGGCCACTTTCTGGTGATCCTGACCGCCACCATGGTGCTGGTCTTCATGACGCCCTGGTGGATGGACCGCCTGAGCACGCTGATGAGCGCCGGTTTCCGGTTCGACGCCCGCACCGTGGCGACGCCCGGCATGATGCTCGAGCGCCTGGGCGTGTGGAGCAGCACCGCGCTGCTGCTGGTCGTGCCGGTGGGCCTGGGCGTGGCGTTCGCCGCCGTGGCCTCCAGCGTGATCGCCGGTGGCTGGGTGATGAGCTTCCAGATCATCGCCCCCAAGTTCTCCAAGCTGAATCCGCTGGCCGGCATCGGCAACGTGTTTTCCAAGCAGCAGCTGGTGGACGCGCTCAAGGCCAGCGTGCTGGCGCTGATCCTGGGCGCCGTGGGCGCCTCGCTGCTGTGGAAGAGCTGGCCCGACCTGGTGCAACTGCTCTCCCAACCCTTGCCGACCGCCCTGGGCGACATGGGCTCGACCTTCCGCCACGTGCTGATGACCATGCTGATCGTGCTGGCGGGCTTCGCCATCATCGACTGGCCGCTGCAGCGCTTCATGTTCATGAATCGCATGAAGATGAGCCATCAGGAGGTCAAGGACGAGTTCAAGCAGCAGGAAGGCAACATGGAGGTCAAGGGCCGCATCAAGCAGCGCATGCGCGAGATGGCCAGGAAGCGCATGCTGGCCGCCGTGCCCCAGGCCGACCTGGTGGTGATGAACCCGACCCACTACGCCGTCGCGCTGAAGTACGACGACGCCACCATGAACGCGCCGCGCGTGATCGCCAAGGGCCTGGACGTGCTGGCCCTGAAGATCCGCGACGTGGCCACCGAGAGCAAGGTGCCCGTGCTGGAGGCGCCCCCGCTGGCCCGTGCGCTGTACGCGCACTGTGAAGTCGATCACGAAGTGCCCATGGCCCTGTACAGCGCCGTGGCGCAGGTGCTGGCCTATGTGTACCAGCTCAAGGCCGCCCTGGTGGGCAAGGCCCCGCTGCCCGGCATGCCCGATCTGGACATCCCGCGTGACATGGATCCCAAGGAAAACCCCATGGCCGGTCGCCGCCAACCCGCGGCCGCCGCCGAGGAGTCTGAAGAATGAACGAGTGGCTGAACCGTCTGCGCGCCATGTCCGGGCGCGACGCCAAGGTGATCCAAGGCCTGGCGGCACCCATCGTGGTGCTGATGATCCTGGTGATGATGGTGCTGCCGCTGCCGCCGCTGGTGCTGGACATCTTCTTCACCTTCAACATCGCCATGGCGCTGATGGTGATGATGGTGGCGGCCACCATGCTGCGTCCGCTGGATTTCGCGGCTTTCCCGGCGGTGCTGCTGCTGACGACCCTGCTGCGCCTGTCGCTGAACGTGGCGTCCACGCGCGTGGTGCTGATGCACGGCCACACCGGCACCGGCGCCGCCGGCCGGGTGATCGAATCCTTCGGCCACGTGCTGATCGGCGGCAACTTCGCCGTCGGCCTGATCGTGTTCGCCATCCTGGTGATCATCAACTTCGTGGTGATCACGAAGGGCGCCGAGCGGATCGCGGAAGTCAGCGCCCGCTTCACCCTGGACGCCATGCCCGGCAAGCAGATGGCCATCGATGCCGACCTGAACGCCGGCCTGATCGACGAGAAGGAAGCCAAGCGCCGCCGCCGCGAAGTGGGCGAAGAGGCCGAATTCCACGGCTCCATGGACGGTGCCTCCAAGTTCGTGCGCGGCGATGCCATCGCCGGCATCCTGATCCTGTTCATCAACATCATCGGCGGCTTCATCATCGGCGTGGCCCAGCACGACCTGTCGGCGGGCGACGCGGCCAGCACCTACATCCTGCTGGCCGTCGGCGATGCGCTGGTGGCGCAGATCCCCTCGCTGCTGATCTCGGTGGCCTCCGCGATGGTGGTGTCCCGCGTCGGCAAGGACCAGGACGTCGGCTCCCAGATCGCCGGCCAGATGTTCAAGAACCCGAAGGTGGTGGGTGTGGCGGCTGGCGTGATCGGCCTGCTGGGGATCATCCCGGGCATGCCCTTCTTCATCTTCGCGCCGATCGCCGGAGGCATGGGCTACGCGGCCTGGAAGCTGCACCAGCACCAGCTGGCGGTGGCCAACGCGCCCAAGCCGGTGGAAAAACCGGCCGAGGCGGCCGCCAACCCCAACGGCGAGGCCACCTGGGAGGATCTGCAGCCGGTGGACACCCTGGGCCTGGAAGTGGGCTACCGCCTGATCCAGCTGGTCGACAAGGACCGTGGCGGGGATCTGCTCAACCGGATCAAGGGCGTTCGGCGCAAGTTCGCGCAGGAAGTGGGCTTTTTGCCGCCTTCCGTGCACATCAAGGACAACCTGGAGCTGCGCCCCAGCGTCTACCGCATCACCCTGCGCGGCGCCGTGGTGGGCGAGGGCGAGGTGTTCCCGGGCATGCTGATGGCCATCAACCCTGGGCACGTGGTCAACGCGCTGCCGGGCACGGCGGCCACCGATCCGGCCTTCGGCCTGCCGGCGGTCTGGGTCGAAGAACGGCAGCGGGAAGCGGCGCAAATGGCGGGGTACACGGTCGTTGATTCCTCGACCGTCGTGGCCACGCATCTCTCACACTTGATGCAAATGCAAGCGGCCAAGCTGCTGGGACGAGTCGAAACCCTGCAACTGGTCGAACATGTGACGAAACTGGCCCCCAAACTGATCGAAGACGTGGTTCCCAAAATGGTTGGCATCGCAACGCTCCAGAAAGTCCTCCAGCTGCTGCTGGAAGAGGGCGTGCACATCCGCGACATGCGCTCGATCATCGAAACGCTGGCGGAACAGGCTGCCCTGTCGCCCAACATCGCCAACGACGCCATCGAACTGGCCCGCCGCATCCGTGTCGGCCTGGCCCCGGCCATCGTCCAGCAGATCTACGGCCCCGTCCGCGAACTGGACGTGATCGCCATCGAACCCGATCTGGAGCGCCTGCTGACGCAAGCGCTGACCTCCCCGAATGGTCCCATGCTCGATCCGGGCGTGGCCGATCACCTGACACGGCAGGCCGCGGATGCCTCGCAGCGTCAGGAGAACCTGGGCCACCCGGCCTGTCTGCTTGTCCCGGACGTGATCCGTCCGTCGGTGGCCCGCTTGCTCAAGCGTGCCGCGCCCCGTCTGAAAGTGCTGGGGCACAGCGAGATTCCTGAAACCCACTCCATCCGCATCGGCACCTTGATTGGAGGCCACGCATGAACGTCAAACGCTTTACTGGACGCACCTCACGCGAGGCCATGCAGAAGGTTCGCCAAGTCTTTGGTGACGAAGCTGTTGTGCTGTCGACCAAGCCGGCGGCCGAGGGTGGTGTGGAGATCATGGCGATGGGCGCCGACGGCATGGCCGCCATCGACCGTCTGGAAGCCGAGCATCATGAGCCGCAACAGCAGCCCGTGGCGCCCCAGGCCCCGAAGGTGGCTGCCAAGCCGGCTGCGGCCCGTGGCGTGGCCGCCCGTGCCGAGCCGGACGTGGCCGAGAAGAGCGCCCGTGGTTCGGTCGCCTCGCTGGCCAGCTCCGTGCAGGATGACGTGCGCCAACTGGCCATGAGCACCTTGTCGTTCCAGGAGTATGTGCGTGAGCGCATGCTCAAGCGCCGCCAGGCCGCCCTGAAAGCCCGCCTGGAGCCGGAAATGGCCCAGTCGCCCGAAGAGCAACTGGCCCAGCGCGTGGCCCCGGCCGCCGCGCCCCGCGCCGCCGACATCCTGCCGTCGATCAACCTGCCCGAGTCCGATCTGGACCTGTCCGGTCCCGCGCTGCGCCTGGTGAAAAACCAGCGTGAAGAGCAGGCCGCCCAGGCTGCCCGCGAAGCCCTGATCGCCACCCGCCCGACGCCGGCCGCCCAGCCGCAAGTCCAGGCCCGCCCCACCGCCAAGGCCGCCGCGGCCTCCGCCGGCTGGACGGACGATGATCTGCGCATGGACAACATGGTCAGCAAGCGTGCCGCACCCGCCAAGGCAGCCGCGCCCGTGGTCGACGAAGCCGCCCGCGAAGCCCTGGTCGCTGCCCAGAACGCCAACGCCTCCATGCTCAATGAGCTGCGCGAGATGCGCGCCCTGATGAAGGAGCGCTTCGAGACCATGGCCTTCGTGGACAAGCTGCAGCGCACGCCCAGCCAGGCCCTGATGGCCCAGCGCCTGCTGGACGGCGGCTTCTCGCCCGTGCTGATCCGCAAGATGCTCGACGGCATGCCCCGTGACGTCGTCAGCGGCAAGGTCGATGAAATGAGCTGGACCACGCAAGTGCTGCAGCGCAACCTGAATACCGCCGACCACGAGCCCAACATCGAAGACCAGGGCGGCATCTTCGCGCTGATCGGCTCGACTGGCGTGGGCAAGACCACCACCACCGCCAAGCTGGCCGCGCTGTTCGCCGCCAAGCATGGCGCCCAGAACCTGGGCCTGATCACGCTGGACGCCTACCGCGTCGGCGCCCACGAACAGCTGCGCGCCTACGGCCGCATCCTGGGCGTGCCCGTGCACATCGCCCACGACCGCGCCGCGCTGGAAGACCTGCTCGAGCTGCTGTCCGGCAAGAAGCTGATCCTGATCGACACCGCCGGCATGCCGCAGCGCGATGCCCGCACCCGCGAACTGCTGGAAATGGTTTCGCACAAGAGCATCCGCAAGCTGCTGGTGATCAATGCCGCAGCTCAGGGCGACGCCATCGAAGATGTCATGGTTTCTTACCAGGCGGCATCCTGCGCAGGTATCGTGTTGTCGAAGCTGGACGAAGCCGTGAAGCTCGGTCCGGCCCTGGATGCGTTAATTCGTCACAAGCTCAAGGTGCTGGGCGTCGCCAACGGACAACGCGTGCCTGAAGATTGGCATCGTCTGTCGTCGGCCTCGCTGGTGCACAGGGCCTTGCGGGCCAGCCTCAACCCGGCCTATCGTCTGGATGCCAGCGAAGTGAGCCTCGTGTTCGCCGCGCCGGCCACGTTCGACGCTCAGTCGTCTTCGCAACCCATGGTGTGACCGAGCCTGCCACATGACCAGTCCAGCGCGCTCATCCAGCAAGCCCAGCCGGCCCGTCGACCAGGCGCATGGCCTGCGTCAGATGTTTCCCAGCCGTGTGGTCCGGTTCATCCCGGTGGTGTCCAACCCCCAGGTGATGTTCGGCGGCGTGGTGCTGGAGCGCCTGTGTGCCGCCTTCGCCGGCTTCGGGCTCAAGACCCTGGTGGTGGATGCGGGTGAACGTGCCCGCACGCCGTCCGAACTGGCCAATTTCGATCTGGCCGAAGGCATCGAGCAACTCACCGAAGATGTGCACTACATGCCCGCCCGGGGCTTGCCATTGCGCCATGTGGATGCACAAGGCAGCAGCGCTTCCCTGATCTGTGCCCTGGGCGATGCCGCACCGCAGATGGACGTGGTGCTGCTGCACGCCTCGGCCAGCGAGCTGGTGCGCGTGCTGGGCCAGCGCAGCGCCGGGTTGAATGTGCGCCCGCTGCTGTTCACCGACGAGCACGCCGCCGGCCTCACGCACGCCTACGCCGCCGTCAAGACCATCGTGCAGCGCGCGCGCTGGATGTCCTATGACCTGCTGGTGTGCGCCGGCCCTGGCTCGCCCGTGGGCGCACAGATTGCCCAGCGCCTGGGCCAGTGCGCCGACAACTTCCTGGGGGCCGCTCAGCGCGACTGGCTGCAGATGAACCCGATGGAACCCGCGGCCCAGGATCCCAGCGCCGCCTTCCTGGACATGGCCGCCGACCTGCTGCGCTGCGCACTGCCACATACACTCGGAGAATCCGCTTTTGACCACCTGATGTCGCCGGGGGCCGCCTTGCCTTCCAGGTCCACACCGGTGTTCAATTGACAAGACGTTCATGGAGCAGAACATGTATACCGCCAAAGGCCGACTCGACATCGATGCCATGCTCCACCAGTACAGCCCCCTGGTGAGACGCCTGGCGCATCAGATGATCGCCAAGCTGCCGGCCAACGTGGAGATCGACGACCTGATCCAGGTCGGCATGATCGGACTGACCGATGCGCTGAGCCGCTTCGATGCGGGCCAAGGCGTGCAGTTCGAGACCTTCGCCACCCAGCGCATCCGTGGCGCCATGCTCGACGAGCTGCGCGGCGCTGACTGGATGAGCCGAGGCACCCGCAAGCAGCAGCGCGACATCGAATCGGCCGTGCGCAGCCTGGAGCAAAAGCTCGGCCGCGCGCCCGTCGAGAGCGAGATCGCCAAGGAAATGGGCATCACGCTGTCCGATTACCAGGAGATGCTGGGCAAGGTGCGCGGCACGCAGCTGATCTACCTGGAGGACATGAGCGGCGACGACGGCGACAGCGACTACCTCGACCGCCACGTGGCCGACGAGGGCAACGACCCGCTCAGCCTGCTGCAGGACCACCGCATGCGCGAGGCCCTGGTCGAAGCCATCAAGAACCTGCCCGAGCGCGAGCAATACGTGATGAGCATGTACTACGAACAGGACATGAACCTCAAGGAAATTGCCGCCGTGCTGGGCGTGACCGAATCTCGCGTCTGTCAGCTCCACAGCCAGTCCATCGCCCGGCTGCGCGTGAAGCTCAGGGCTTGGTGACCGGCAGCGGTCACGACGAATCTTCCGGGCGAGGTCTGCCGGAGCGGCGCGCACAAGGCTGGCGAAAGGCCGCGTGGCGCCGTCCTGCGTTTGATGGGATGTCCCCATGCCCTTGTCGTTCCTGAAGAAAAAAGAGCCTGTCGCCGAACGGGCCCTGGTGACCACGCCGATACAGACCGAGGCCGGTGCCGCCGGTGTCTCGCGTGACACCACCCAACTGGCCGAACGCCTGCAGCGCGACACCGCCGGCCTGGGCCTGGAAGCCGCCCAGTTGCGCGGCACCCTCGAAGACACCACCGCGGTGGCCGGCCGCCAGCAAGACGCGCTGGCCTCTCTTGTCAAGCAACTGCAGGACATCCGCACCGCCCAGAACCTGATCCACCAGGTCACGGCCGAGAGCCAGACCTCCGTGGGCCATGCACGCCAGGCGGTCGAATCCGTGGGGCAGGAGGTCGCCGGCGTGGTCGATACCCTGCGTGATGTGGCCAAGGCCGCGCAGCAGATCACCCAGATCGCGTTGCAGACGCGGCTTGTGGCCTTCAACGCCTCTGTCGAGGCCAAGCGCGCCGGCGAGGCCGGACGCGGCTTTTCTGTGGTGGCCGATGCCGTGAAGGACCTGTCCACTCAGGTGGAATCGACCTCCAAGGCCATCATGAGCACCGTGGCCAGCCTGGACCAGCGCATCCAGTCCCTGGCGCACGACATCCGCTGGGACCCGGCCGCCCAGGGCGGGGCGCAGGGCCGCTTCCAATCTGCGCTGTCGGCGGTGGAGCAGGGCGTCTCGCGCATCGGCGACGCCGCCAGCCAGAGCATGAACGTGTCCGGCGGCATCCATGAGCAGGCCGCCACCATGGCCAGCGAGGTGACGCGCACGCGCGATGCGCTGTCGCAGGCCATGCGCCGCAGCGAGGTGGTGCTGGGCGTGTCGGAGACGCTGATGGAGGTGATCGCCTCCTGCGGCGTGCAAACGGCCGACAGTCCGTACATCGCGCTGGCGCAAGAGGCGGCCGCGCAGATCGCCGCCGCGCTGGAACAGGCCTTGGCCGGTGGGCAGATCACCTTGGCCGACCTGTTCGACGATCGCTACCAGCCCATCGCCGGCAGCAACCCGCAACAATTCCTGACCCGCTTCAACGGCATCACCGACCGGGCGTTCCCGGCGATCCAGGAGCCCGCGCTCAAGGCCTTGCCCAACGTGGTGTTCTGCATCGGCGTGGACCGCAACGGCTATATCCCCACGCACAACCGCCAGTACTGCCAGCCGCAGCGGCAGGGCGATGTGGTGTGGAACACGGCCAACTCGCGCTGGCGGCGCATTTTCAATGACCGCACCGGCCTGGCCTCGGCCCGCAACGAGCGGCCCTTCCTGCTGCAGACCTACCGTCGTGACATGGGCGGCGGCAACTTCGTGATGCTCAAGGAGGCGTCTGCACCGATCACTGTCAAGGGGCGCCACTGGGGCGGCCTGCGCCTGGCTTACCGCTTCTGAACTTGACATGGATCAAAGGACGTGTCCGGAGATCTAAAGTTGTCGGCGGTTCTGGTCGATAGAGCCCTCAAGTCCTATCCCGGATGGCTCCAGAGGCTCTGAATGGCTCAAGCACGCCCCCACCGTACCGCCCTGTTTCGCCGCAATGACACTGTCATTCTGGCGGGCATCACCACCGTCTTCGCCGGCGTGCTGGCCTACGGTGTTCGCTTCGACAACTTCGCCGTGGGGCTGACCATCGGCCTGCTGCTGCTGGCCGCCAGCTTCGGCATGGCGGCCTGGTCACGCGGTGGTGTCGGCAGCCTGATCGGCTTGCCCTTCCTGGGCATGGCCATGGTCGGCCTGATGATCCATGTCTCGCGTGGCCACAACGAAGCCCACTTCGCGGTGTTCGCCTTCATGGCCTGTCTGGTGGTCTACCGCCAGGCCCTGCCCATCATTGCTGGCGCAGCGACCATCGCCGTGCACCACCTGAGCTTCAACCAGTTCCAGGCCTGGGGCTGGGGGCCGATGTGTTTCGGCGAGGCCAGCTTCTTCCGCGTGGTCGAGCACGCCTTGTTCGTGATCGCCGAATCCGGTGTGCTGCTGTTCCTGGCGGCCCGCGCCAAGGGTGAGTTCGACACCGCCGAAGAACTGATGGAGATCGCCGAGCGTCTGCAGGCCGACGATGGCCGCATCGACCTGAGCCTGCCCCCGCAGCGCACCAAGGCCCGTGTGGTGAGCAAGCTGCGCGAATCGCTGACCCGGATCGCTGACACGATGTCGCAGGTGCGCCAGGCCACCGATGCCATCCGCGCGGCCTCGGGCGAGATCGCCTCGGGCAACGCCGCACTCAGTTCGCGCACCGAGCAGGCCTCTGCCAGCCTGCAGGAAACCGCTTCCTCCGTCGATCAGATCGTGGCGACCATGCAGCACAGCACGGACCACGCCCACCAGGCCAATGCCCTGGCTGGTCAAGCCTCCACGGTGGCGGTGGAAGGCGGTGCGGCCGTCAGCCGCGTGGTGGAGACCATGTCGGGCATCCAGCAGTCGAGCCGCAAGATCACCGACATCATCGGCGTGATCGATGGCATCGCGTTCCAGACCAACATCCTGGCGCTGAACGCGGCGGTGGAAGCCGCGCGTGCCGGCGAGCAGGGGCGCGGCTTTGCCGTGGTGGCCGGCGAGGTGCGCACGCTGGCCCAGCGCAGCGCCGAGGCCGCCAAGGAGATCAAGCAGTTGATCACCAGCAGCGTGGCGCAGGTCGAGACGGGCAGCGCCCTGGTCGACAGCACGGGCTCGACCATCGACCAGGTGGTGCAGCAGGTGCGGCGTGTCACGGAGCTGGTGGGGCAGATCACCAATTCGAGCACCGAGCAGAACCACGGGATCGCACAGATCAACACGGCGATCGGGGTGCTGGACGAGTCCACGCAGCGCAATGCGGCGCTGGTGGAGGAGACGGCTGCGGCGGCCGAAGGGCTGGCGCGTCAGGCGGATCAGCTGGCGCAGGCGGTGGCGGTGTTCAAGCTGGAAGGTGCGGTGGCCTGAAGCTGTTGCCTTTGCCTTCGGAGGGTGGGGCGCTTTTCGTGGCAGCGCGGGGCGGGGTCTGAGGGAGCCTCTGGCCGGGCTTCAATGTTGGCGGTCACGCCTTCGGCGTGACTGCTCTCCGCGTGCTCGTCCAGGACAGGTGGCTGCGCGACTCGGCCCTTCGGGCCTCAAACATGCTCGCCATCCCCTGGCCCATGGCCAGGGGCAACCTGTCCTTCCCTGCGCGCCTCCGACGCCAACAAGGCGCCCGGCCAGAGGCCCCCTCAGCCCTGGGTGCCCCGCTTTCCGCATGCGGAGGATGCTGTCCTTTGCCTGCATTGGCCTGGCGCAACGAACATGCCTTGGCATGCCACGGCCTCTCGCATGCCATCAGCGGGGCGAAACAGGGATGTGAGGGTGGCTGGCCGGGCGCCTTGTTGGCGCCGAGCAGCGCAGCGGCGAGGTGGGCGCGCGTAGCGCGCTTCGTTGACTGACTGGCCGCAGCTGTTTGAGCGCAGCGGCGAAGCCGCGTAGCGAGTTCTGCGGCCGCACCTCGCTGTGAGCAGCGCAGGGGAGTCACGCCGCAGGCGTGACCGCCAACAAAGAAGCCCGGCCGGCCACCCCCACATCCCGCGCCCCGCGCTGCCTCGCAAAAGCGCTCAAGCCGAGGCATGTGAACACAGCGGCCAATATCAGCCGATCCGCCCCAGCAGCAGGTACTCCATGAGCACCTTCTGCACATGAAGCCGGTTCTCGGCTTCATCCCACACCACCGACTGCGGCCCGTCGATCACCTCGGCCTCGACCTCCTCGCCACGGTGCGCCGGCAGACAGTGCATGAACAAGGCATCCGCCGCCGCCACGCCCATCATCTCGGCATCGACGCACCAGTCGGCGAACGCCTTCTTGCGCGCTTCGTTCTCGGCCTCGAAGCCCATGCTGGTCCACACGTCGGTGGTGACCAGGTGCGCGCCACGGCAGGCGTCCATCGGGTCCTTGAAGACCTTGTAGCAACTGGTGTCGCTGATGCCGGCCACGGCCGGGTCGATCTCGTATCCGCTGGGCGTGCTCACATGCACCGTGAAGCCCAGCAGCTCGGCCGCCTGCAGCCAGGTGTTGGCCATGTTGTTGCCATCGCCCACCCAGGCCACCACCTTGCCTTCGATCGACCCACGGTGCTCGATGAAGGTGAAGATGTCGGCCAGGATCTGGCAGGGGTGGTACTCGTTGGTCAGCCCGTTGATGACGGGCACGCGTGAGTTGGCCGCGAACTTGGTCAGCTTGGCCTGCTCGTAGGTGCGGATCATCACGATGTCGACCATGCGCGAGATCACCTTGGCGCTGTCCTCGATGGGCTCGCTGCGGCCCAGCTGGCTGCCGTCGGTGGTCAGGTGCACCACCGAGCCGCCCATCTGGTACATGCCGGCCTCGAAGCTCACGCGCGTGCGCGTGCTGGCCTTCTCGAAGATCATGGCCAGCGTGCGGTCGGCCAAGGGGGTGTACTTCTCGTAGTTCTTGAAGCGCTTCTTGATCAGGGCGGCGCGCTCGAAGAGGTACTCGTACTC
The DNA here is from genome assembly GCA_019112875.1 of Candidatus Aquabacterium excrementipullorum. GTDB lineage: Bacteria > Pseudomonadota > Gammaproteobacteria > Burkholderiales > Burkholderiaceae_C > Aquabacterium > Aquabacterium excrementipullorum. Next base: position 11,758 of record DXIO01000060.1, on the reverse strand, counting down.
CTGGGCGCGCAGGTCCTTGAACTGCAGGTAATGCTTGAGCAGGCTGTGACCGGGCTTCATGTTCAGGCCTTGGTGGTTTCGCTCAGGAACTGCTTGACCAGCGGCACCAGGATGGCCACGATCTGGTCGGCCTCGGCCGTGGTCAGTATGAGCGGGGGCACCAGGCGGATCACCTTGTCGGCGGTCACGCTCAGCAGCAGGCCGGCCTCGGCCGCGCGGCCCAGCAACACACCACAGGGGCGGTCCAGCTCGATGCCCAGCATCAGGCCGTCGCCACGGATCTCGTTGAAGCCGGGCAGGGCGCCCAGTTCACGCTGCAGCGCGGCCTTGAGGTGCGCGCCCACCTTGGCGGCGTTGTCCAGCAGGCCATCGGCCTCCATGATCTTGAGCGTCTCGACACCGGCGCGCATGGCCAGCGGGTTGCCGCCGAAGGTGGTGCCGTGGTTGCCGGCCTGCAGCACGTTGGCCGCCTTGGGGCCGCACACCACCGCACCCACCGGCACGCCCGAGCCCAGGCCCTTGGCCAGCGGCATCACGTCCGGCTGGATGCCGGCCCACTGGTGGGCGAACCACTTGCCGGTGCGGCCGATGCCGCACTGCACTTCGTCCAGCATCAGCAGCCAGCCCTTGTCGTCGCACAGCTTGCGCACGGCGCGCAGGTAATCGTTGGTGGCGGGGTTGATGCCGCCTTCACCCTGGATCACCTCCAGGAACACGGCGACCACCTTGGGGCGCGTGGCGGCCACGTCTTCCAGCGCGGCGATGTCGTTCAGCGGCACGCGCACGAAGCCCGGCACCAGCGGCGCGAAGCCTTCCTGCACCTTGGGGTTGCCCGTGGCCGACAGCGTGGCGATCGAGCGGCCGTGGAAGGCCTTTTCATACACGACGATCTCGGGCAGGTCGATGCCCTTGCCGTGGCCGTACTTGCGCGCGATCTTCAAGGCGGCCTCGTTGGCTTCCAGGCCCGAGTTGCAGAAGAAGGCGTTGGTCAGGCCCGAATGGCGTACCAGCAGTTCGGCCAGCTCTTCCTGCAGCGGCACCTGGTAGTAGTTGCAGCAGTGGATCAGCTTGCCGACCTGCTCCTGCAGGGCGGGCACCAGCTTGGGGTGGTTGTGCCCCAGCGTGTTCACGGCGATGCCGGCCAGGCCGTCCAGGTACTCCTTGCCATCCGTGTCCCACACTCGGCAGCCTTGGCCGTGCGACAGGGCGAAGGGCAGGCGACCGTAGGTGGGCATCACGTGGGGCATGGGCGCGGCGGCAGTCATGGGGGGTCTCGCTGTGGTCTGACAATGAAAAAAGCGCAGTGCATGGTGACCGCGCCCGGTCCATTGTAAGGAATGCACGTGACGGATGTCACCGCGCTTTGTCATCAAGCCGGCACGGGGATTGCCGAAGATGCCAGGGTGGCTGTTGTCGCGGTTCGGCTCAGGGTTGTCCCTGACTTGGCACGATGGCGGTGCAGGGCCACTGGCACCGATGTTGCGATTGTGTCCAACTCAAGGGACAATGGAGGGCCTTTCTGATGGAAACAGTTTCAGACCCTGTGCCTTCAGACCCGGCGTTTGCCCCGGATCACCCTCCTGGACATCCGCCGAGCCACCGCGGTGCCCCGACACGACCGGACACCGTGCCTTTGCAACCTGTCAATGCACCCATTGCACAGACCGTGGGATCTTCCAACGTGTCCATCTCCGTCCCGGCTTCGGCCGCTGCCGCGGCCATTGCCGCTGGCAAACCGCGTGAAGTCTTCATTCAGGGCGTCACCTCCAGCGGCCGTCAGTTCCGCCCCAGTGACTGGGCCGAGCGCCTGGCAGGCGCCATGTCCTGCTTCCGCCCCGGTGGCGCGAAGGCGGGCCCCGGGGCCCACATCGGCTACTCCCCCTACTGCTTTCCGACCAGCCTGGCGGGCGTCAAGTGCGTCGTCGTGAACGAGGCCCTGCGCAAGATCGAGCCCATGGCCTGGGATTTCGTCATGAACTTCGCCAAGGACAACGATCTGCAGGTGTCCGATGGCTGCATCCTGCCGGATTGAGCCCGGCTCAGCCGGACAACAAAAAAGCTCGCCAGTGGCGAGCTTTTTTGGTGGGGCGCTGCTGTAAGCAGCGCGGGCCAAGCCTGAGATTAGGCGGCGGTGGCCAGGGCCTTGACCTTGGCGGCCAGGCGGCTCTTGTGGCGAGCGGCCTTGTTCTTGTGGAAGATGCCCTTGTCGGCGATGGAGTCGATCACGCTCTGGGCGGCCTTGAAGGCTTCGGAAGCCTGGGCCTTGTCGCCGGCCTTGACAGCCTTGAGCACGCTCTTGATGGCGGTGCGGAACTTGGAACGCAGGGCCGAGTTGGCAGCGTTCAGCTTGATGTCCTGACGGACGCGCTTGCGGCCGGAGGCGATACGGACGGTCTTCTTGACCTTCGATGCAGATGCCATGATGTGTGGGCCTTGTCGATGCCTGCTCGCCTCACATCACAGATGTGGACCCGCAATTCGCACCCGGCAAAGCCAAAGTTGGTTGGAAAGCCGAACAATATAGCACGTTGTGGATCCCCTGACCAGGGGCGCCAAGCTCATTCAAGCGGCGGGCCCATAATTCGCGCCCATGAGTTTGCTCAAATCAGCCTCCATCGTGTCGGTGTTGACACTGGCTTCGCGCCTCACGGGCCTCGTGCGCGAACTGCTCATCGCGGCGGCTTTCGGGGCCAGTGCCACGACCGATGCCTTCCAGGTGGCGTTTCGCATCCCGAATTTGTTGCGCCGCCTGTTCGCCGAAGGGGCTTTTTCGCAGGCCTTCGTGCCCATCCTGGCCGAAAGCCGCACCCGCCGAGGCGACGAAGCCACGCATCACCTGATCGATGCGGTGGGCTCGGTGCTGTTCTGGGTGCTGGTGCTGGTGTCGGTGCTGGGCGTGATCGGGGCGCCGGTGCTGGTGTGGTTGATGGCCTCGGGGCTGAAGGAATCCGGCGGATTCGACGCGGCCGTGCTGATGACGCGCTGGATGTTCCCGTACATCGCCTGCATGTCGCTGGTGGCGTTGAGCGCGGGCGTGCTCAATACCTGGGGGCATTTCGCGGTGCCGGCGGCCACGCCGATCTTGCTGAACGTGGCGATGATCATCGCCGCGCTGCTGGTGGCGCCCTGGTTCCGGCATCAGGGTTGGGACCCGGTGTTGGCGCTGGCCGTGGGCGTGATGCTGGGGGGCGTGCTGCAGTTGGGCATCCAGTTCCCGGCCCTGGCGCGCCGTGGTGTGTTGCCGCGCATCGCCGTCACGCGTGCGGCCTTGTCCAGGGCCTGGCACCACGATGGCGTGCGCCGCATCCTGCGGCAGATGGGGCCGGCGCTGCTGGGCGTGTCCGTGGCGCAGCTGTCGCTGCTGATCAACACGCAGATCGCATCGCACCTGGGCGCTGGCGCCGTGTCCTGGCTGACCTATGCCGACCGGCTGATGGAGTTCCCGACCGGGCTGCTGGGGGTGGCCCTGGGCGTGGTGCTGCTGCCGCAATTGTCGAAGGCGCAGGCTAGCGGTGACCGCGCGCGGTTCTCCGGTCTGCTGGACTGGGGGCTGCGGCTGATCGTGCTGCTGGCTTTGCCCAGCGCCGTGGGCCTGCTGCTGTTCGCCAAACCGCTGGTGGCCACGCTCTACCACTACGGTCACTTCAACGATGCCGATGTGCAGCAGACGGTGCTGGCGCTGATGGGCTACGGCGTGGGCCTGATGGGCCTGATCGGCGTGAAGATCCTGGCGCCGGGCTTCTACGCCACGCAGGACATCCGCACGCCGGTGCGCATCGGCATCGGGGTGCTGGTGCTGACGCAAGTGCTCAATGCCGTCTTCGTGCCCTGGCTGGCCCAGGCGGGGCTGGCGCTGTCCATCGGGCTGGCCTCGCTGGTCAACTCCGGGCTGCTGCTGTGGGGGCTGCGCAAGGCGGGGCGTTACCAGGCGGCGCCGGGTTGGGCGCTGTTCGGTGCCCGCGTGGGCCTGGCCAACGTCGTGCTGGCCGGCGGTTTGTGGTGGGCGGCGCAGGCTGTCGACTGGCTGGCGCTGCGCCACCATCCCTGGGAGCGGGTGGGGTTGCTGCTGGCCTGTCTGGTGGGCGCGGCGGTGATCTACTTCGGCACCTTGCTGGCCACGGGCCTGAACCTGCGGGCCACGCTCAAGCGCTGATTCGCAAGCGCGGGCTCAAAGCCCACGCACCAGATCAACCGCCTGCTCAATGCGGTCCACGGCGTGGATCGTCAGCCCCTCGATCGGCTTTTTGGGCGCGTTGGCGCGCGGCACGATCGCCGTGGAGAAGCCCAGTTTGGCGGCTTCCTTCAGGCGCTCCTGGCCACGCGGGGCAGGGCGCACTTCACCGGCCAGGCCCACTTCGCCGAACGCGATGAAGCCCTTGGGCAAGGGCCGCCCGCGCAGGCTGCTCTGGATGGCCAGCAACACGGCCAGGTCGGCCGCCGGCTCGCTGATGCGCACGCCACCCACCGCGTTGACGAACACATCCTGATCGCCGCAGGCGATGCCGGCATGGCGGTGCAGCACGGCCAGCAGCATGGCCAGGCGGTCGCGCTCCAGGCCCACGCTCAGGCGGCGCGGGCTGGGTCCGCCTTCGTCGACCAGGGCCTGGATCTCGACCAGCATGGGGCGCGTGCCTTCCAGCGTGACCAGCACGCACGAACCGGGCACCGGCTCGCCATGCGTGGACAGGAAGATGGCGCTGGGGTTGGTCACGCCCTTGAGGCCCTTGTCCGTCATCGCGAACACGCCGATCTCGTTGACGGCGCCGAAGCGGTTCTTGATGGCTCGCACCAGGCGGAAGCTGCTGTGTGTGTCGCCCTCGAAATACAGCACGGTGTCGACGATGTGCTCCAGCACGCGCGGGCCGGCCAGCGCACCTTCTTTCGTCACGTGGCCCACCAGCACCATGGTGCAGCCGGTGGACTTGGCCGTGCGCGTGAGGTGGGCGGCGCACTCGCGCACCTGCGCCACCGAGCCGGGCGCCGAGGTGAGCTGTTCGCTGTAGAGCGTCTGGATGGAGTCGATCACGCAGAAGGCGGGCTTCTCGGCTTCGAGCGTGGCGAGGATGTTCTCGAGCTGGATCTCGGCCTGCACGCGCACGGCCTTGCCGTCCAGGCCCAGGCGGTGGGCGCGCAGCGCGACCTGGGCACCGCTTTCCTCGCCGGTCACGTACAGCACGGGCATCTGGCGCGAGAGGGCGTCGAGCGCCTGCAGCAGCAGGGTTGATTTGCCGATACCCGGGTCGCCGCCGATCAGCACCACGCCGCCGGCCACGATGCCGCCGCCGAGCACGCGGTCCAGCTCATCGAGCCCGGTGGGTGTGCGGGAGACGTCACCCGCTTCGATGTCCGACAGCGTGGTGACGGGCTGGGGGGCGGCCAGGCCACGGGCCAGGGCCTGCATGCGGTGCTTGGGCGCGGTTTCGGCGCGGCCTTCTTCCAGCGTGTTCCAGGCATTGCAGTGCGGGCACTTGCCCAGCCACTTGGGGCTGGTGCCGCCGCACTCGGTGCAGGTGTAGACGGTTTTCTCTTTGACCATGGGCGAGACTGTAGCCGCAGCCTCGGCTCTGGCCGGATCAGACGATGTCGTCCTCGGGCGGCGCGGCGGGGGCGCTGGCCTGGATGGCCTTGAAGCGGCGCTCCAGATCCTGGCGCAGTTCGCGGCGCAGCTTGGCGGCGGCGAAGCGGCGGTGCTCGTCAGGCGTTTCGGGCTGCAGCTGTGGCACGGCCGTGGGCTTGCCCTGGTCGTTCACGGCCACCATCGTGAAGAAGCAGCTGTTGGCGTGGCGCACCACCTGGTTGCGGATGTTCTCGGCCACCACCTTGATGCCGATCTCCATCGACGAGGTGCCGGTGTAATTGACCGAGGCCAGGAAGGTGACCAGCTCGCCCACGTGGAGCGGCTGGCGGAAGGTGACCTGGTCCACCGACAGGGTCACCACATAGGTGCCGGCGTAACGGCTTGCGCAGGCATAGGCCACCTGGTCGAGCAGCTTGAGGATGGTGCCGCCATGCACATTGCCGGAGAAGTTGGCCATGTCGGGCGTCATCAGCACGGTCATGCGGAGGTGGTGGCGTTGGGCGTCGGTGTCCATGCGGGGGCGGGAGTTGAAACGGCGTGGGGCTTCGAGGGTTGTAATGGAGCCGGCCCGGCCGTGCAAGACCCGAGCCGCAGGGCGCCTTGCGTCAGGCGCCGTGAGGATGGACGACGGACACCGCCACGCGCGGCGATACCGCGCACATGAGCTCGTAGCCCAGGGTGCCGCAGTGCCGGGCCACCTCGTCGATCGACAGCAGGGTGGGGCGGCCCTCCACGGCCGGGCCTTCGCCCCACAGCGTGACTTCGCTGCCGACGCCAGCGTTGGGGGCGTGGCTCAGATCGACCGAGAGCATGTCCATGGACACGCGGCCGGCCATCGGCACGCGCACGCCATCGACGAGCACGGGTGTGCCGTCCGGCGCGTGGCGGGGGTAGCCATCGGCATAGCCGCAGGCCACGACACCGATGCGCGTGGGCTGGGTGGCGGTGTAACGGCTGCCGTAGCCCACCGTCTCGCCGGCCTCGATGTGCTGCACGCCGATGATGCGCGAGCGCAGCGTCATGGCCGGGCGCAGGCCCCAGGCGGTGGCGTCGTGCTCGGGGTAGTCGGGCGACGAGCCGTACAGCATGATGCCCGGGCGCACCCAGTCACCCCGCACCTGGGTCGATGCGGCATGGCGCAGGGTGGCGGCGCTGTTGCACAGGCTGCGCTCGCCCGGCAGGTCGGCGCAGGCGGCGTTGAACAGGGCCCATTGCCGCTCGATGCCGCGTGGCCCGTCGGCGTCGGAGAAGTGCGTCATCAGCGACACCTCGTCCACTTGTGTCAGTGCCGACAGGCGCACCCAGGCGTTGCGGAAGGCTTCGGGCCTGAAGCCCAGGCGGTTCATGCCGGTGTTCATCTTGAGGAACACGCGGTGAGGCCATTCGGTCTTGTGGATGGCCAGCCAGTCGATCTGGGCCTCGTGGTGCACGGCATGCCACAGGTTCAGGCGCGAGCACCATTCCAGGTCGCGGGCCTCGAAGGTGCCTTCAAGCAACAGGATGGGGCCACGCCAGTCGAGCTTGCGCAGGCGCTCGGCCTCGGCGATGTCCAGCAGCGCGAAGCCGTCGGCCGCCCGCAGGCCCTCGTAGACACGTTCGATGCCGTGCCCGTAGGCATTGGCCTTGACCACCGCCCAGACCTGCGCATCCGGGGCCGCATCCCGGGCCCGCTGCAGGTTGTGTTGGAGGGCGTCGAGGTGGATCAGGGCTTCTAGCGGGCGGGGCATGTGGGTATTTTGCCAGCCCCCGCAAGCCGGGGCCGCCAAGGGCGTGAGGCCATGGTTGAAACAGGTGTCATGCTATAACCGGCCCCCGGTTGTCCTGAACGAGACACGCCCTTTTCCGCGCCCGTTTCCCGATTACATGGCCCCTACGTTGTCACCGCCCCGCCCACGATGAAAAAAGGCTTCTACACCATCATGGCGGCGCAGTTCTGCAGTTCGCTGGCCGACAACGCCTTGTTCGTGTCGGCCGTCGAGTTGCTGAAGACCTCGGGCGCCCAGGAGTGGCAGCGCGCGGCCCTGGTGCCCATGTTCGCGCTGTTCTACGTGGTGCTGGCACCCTTCGTGGGAGCCTTCGCGGACGCCTACCCCAAAGGCAAGGTGATGTTCGTGTCCAACACCATCAAGGTGGCGGGCTGCTTGCTGATGCTGTTCGGCACCCATCCGCTGGTGGCGTACGCGCTGGTGGGCCTGGGGGCGGCGGCTTACTCGCCAGCCAAATACGGCATCCTCACCGAACTCCTGCCGCCTTCGCAGCTGGTCAAGGCCAATGGCTGGATCGAGGGCTTGACCATCACCTCCATCATCCTGGGCGTGGTGCTGGGCGGGCAGCTCATGGGGGCGCACGTGGCGCCGCATCTGCTGGCCTTCGACATGCCCTTCGTCGATACCGGCATCGACACGCCGCCCGAGGCCGCGATCGCCTGCATGGTGTTCCTGTACGTGGCGGCGGCGCTGTTCAACCTGCGCATTCCGCGCACCGAGGCAGCGCTGCAGCCCCTGCCGCCCAACCCGCTGTCGCTGACCTACGATTTCTGGCTGTGCAACCAGCGCCTGTGGCGTGACAAGCTCGGCCAGATCTCGCTGGCCACGACCACGCTGTTCTGGGGGGTGTCGGGCAACCTGCGCTACATCGTGCTGGCCTGGGCCGGCGTGGCGTTGGGCTACAGCACCACGCAGGCCTCGTCGCTGGTGGGCGTGGTGGCCATTGGCACGGCCGTGGGTGCGGTGGTGGCCTCGATCTGGATGCGCCTGGACTGGGCCACGCGGGTGATTCCGCTGGGCGTGGCCATGGGCCTGCTCGTGATCTTCATGAACGCCATCCGTGATCTGCAGGTGGCGATTCCCTTCTTTGTGCTGCTGGGCGGTCTGGGCGGTTTCCTGGTGGTGCCGATGAACGCATTGCTGCAGCACCGTGGGCACAACCTGATGGGGGCAGGGCGTTCGATCGCGGTGCAGAACTTCAACGAGCAGGCCTGCATCCTGCTGCTGGGCGGCCTGTACGCGGGCACGACCAAGGCCGGCTTGTCCGCTTTTGGCGCCATCACCGCGTTTGGCGTGGTGGTCGCTGCCGTGATGGCGCTGATCGGCTGGTGGCACCGTCGTAACGTGCGTCTGCACCGCGAAGAGGTCAACCACCTGCTGGACATTGCCCGTTCCGACGGACATCTCTGACGCTCGAGCGGCCGCGCGGCCCCCTGGTTTTCAGGGGGAGTCCGCACGTCTGTCCTACTGTAAAATTGTGAAAATGGCTTAGCGGTACCCATGGGGACGTGCCAGCCTGGGTGGGGGGCCGATCCTGATCAAGACGTGGGTGGCCGAATGGTTGAACCGGCTGGTCGCTGCTGCTTGGGTGGGATGTGTGGATTTCGAGTTCCTGATACGTCAATGGGCGGCGTACGCTGGCGCACTCACCGATCCTGCCGCCTGGCTGGAGTGGGCATCACGCCCATTGGACCTGCCGCCCGCCGCCCCCGGCGCCGCCACCCCCCCGCTGTCCGAGATGCCTGCCATGATGCGCCGCCGCATCGACCGGCTTGGCCGCATGGCCTGCCAGGTGGCCTACTGGTGTCATGAGCCGCGTGAAGGCGTTCCCGTGGTGTTCGCTTCACGTTATGGCGATGCCGCCCGCTCCCTGGCGCTGCTGAGCGATCTGGCCCAGGGCGAGCCGCTGTCGCCCACGGGATTCGGGCTGTCTGTTCACAACGCCGTGGCCGCCCTCTATTCGATGGCGCGTGGCGACACGGCCAATGCCGTGGTCGTGGCGGCGGGCCGGGCCACGGTGGCCGCCGCCCTGACCGAAGCCGCCGGCCTGCTGGCCGATGGCGCGCCCGAGGTGCTGGTGGTCTATTACGAATCGCCGCTGCCGGCCGATTACGCCTCTTTCCAGGATGAGCCCGCGCTGGATTACGCCTGGGCCTGGCGCGTGGCTGCGGCCCGGGGCGCCGAACCGGGCGCGGTGCGCTTGCGCCTGTCCGTGGGGCAGGGGGATGGGACTCAGCTGGGGGGGGCGCAGGACGTTGCATCGCCTTTGCCAGCAGGCCTCGCGGTGCTGCATCAGATGTTGAACGCGTGGCAAGCCGCTTCGTCCGGAACCGGCATCGATTCACCCTTGCTGCGGCGCACGCAGGATCGCCCTGGCGCCACCTGGCAATGGAGCAGCCATGTCTGAACTGCCCGATCGGGTGTGGCGTCTGTGTGCCACCGCGCTGTGCTTCAGTGTGTTCGGTGTCGGCGGTCTGCTCTTGTGGGTCGTGGTCTTCCCGCTGCTGTCGCTGCTGGTGCGTGATCGCCTGCGGCAGTCCGCGCTGGCCCGCCGGCTGATCCACCACCTGTTCCAGATGTTCGTGGGCCTGATGCGGACATCGGGTGTCTTGACCTATGAGGTGCATGGGCTGGACAAGCTACAGCGCCCGGGCCTGCTGATCCTGGCCAACCACCCTTCGCTGATCGACGTGGTGTTCCTGATCGCGCTCACGCCGCGCGCTGATTGCGTGGTCAAGGCCGCCTTGCAGCACAATCCGTTCACGCGCGCCGCGGTGCGGACGGCCGGTTACATCCAGAATGATGCCGGCCCCGCCATGGTGGGAGACTGCATCGACACGCTGCAGCGCGGCAATCACCTGATCATCTTCCCGGAAGGCACGCGCACGGTCGTGGGGCAGGCCTTGCAGTTGCAGCGCGGCGCGGCCAATGTCGCGGTCAAGGGCGGTGTGGATGTCACCCCTGTGGTGATCCACTGTTGGCCATCCACCTTGACCAAGGGCGAGCCGTGGTGGCGCATTCCGGCGCGCCGGCCGCATTTTGTTTTCCGCATCCAGGACGACCTGTCCGTGGCCGCCGTGACACAGGGATGCACCAGCGATGCGCTGGCCGCGCGGCGTCTGACCCATTACCTCGCCGACTACTTTGCCAAGGAGACCGCACGTGACGGCTGACACCACAACGCTGGACCAGGACATCAAGGCGCTGATCATCAGCGCGCTGGCGCTGGAAGACATCACGCCGGACGACATCGATGCCGAGGCCCCTCTGTTCGTCAAGGGACTGGGCCTGGATTCGATCGACGCGCTGGAACTGGGGCTGGCGCTGCAGAAGCGGTATGGCGTGTCCGTGTCATCGGACTCGGAAGAAACGCGCCGCCATTTCGGCTCCGTCAAGGCGCTGGCCGCCTTCGTGACCGCGCAGCGCACGCGTTGAACACCGCGCTACCTTTTGCAAGAAAACTGTCATGAACAAAGACGACATCTTCCAGCGCATCGTGGCCATCCTGGGCGAGACCTTCGACATCGAGCCGCAGAACATCCGCCCTGAATCGCGCCTGCGCGAAGACCTGGACATCGACAGCATCGACGCGGTCGACCTGATGGTGCAACTGAAGCCGCTGGTCGGCCAGCGCCTGCAGCCCGAGATCTTCAAGACCGTCAAGACCATCTCCGACGTGGTCGATGCGCTGCACACCCTGGTGGACGCGGGCAAGGCCAATGCCTGACAAGGGGCGCCTGGGTGGCGCGGTGCTGCTGCTGGCAACGCTGAGCTATCCCGTCATCATCTACTTCAGCCAGGGGCACATCGAGCCACGCTGGCTGGCCGTGCTGCTCGTGGCGCTCGGCCTCGTGCGCCTGGGCGTGAGCCAGACCTCCGTGGCCTGGAGCGTGGGCGTGGGCGCCGTGCTGCTGGCGGGCGCGGCGTGGTTCAGCAACGGCTACCTGCCGCTCAAGCTCTACCCGGTGGGCGTGAACGTGGTGATGCTGGTGCTGTTCGGGGCCAGCCTGGTGCACCCGCCCAGCTTGGTCGAGCGCTTGGCGCGCCTGCGCGAGCCCGAGCTGCCGCCCGTGGCCATTGTCTATACGCGCCGGGTGACGCAGGTGTGGTGCGGGTTCTTCGCCATCAACGGCGGTATCGCGTTGTGGACGGCGCTGTACGCCAGCGACAAGACCTGGACGCTCTACAACGGCGGCATCGCCTACGGCCTGATGGGCCTGCTGGCGGGTGTTGAATGGCTGGTGCGTCAGCGGGTGCGCCGGGAAGACCGGGCACAAGCCGCTGCAGCCTTGAGGGCCGCGCGGTGAAGTGGGGCCTGCACGATCTGGCCGTGCGCCCGGCCGATGCCTCGTGCCCTGTGGCGCTGGGCGATGACGGCCAGCCCGTCACCCATGCGCAATGGCGCGAACAGGTG
>DXIO01000059.1 GCA_019112875.1 Candidatus Aquabacterium excrementipullorum | reverse complement strand
CCCAGCGTGGTGGTGATGGCGGCGATGCCCACCATCAGCAGCAGGATCAGCGGGCGGTTGCTGGTGCCCAGCTCGAACAGCGCGAAGAAGCTGGTCTCCAGCATCCGGTAGGCCTTGACCTGCGGGGTCTGATGCTCCTTGATCCGGTTGTACATGTCGTGCTTGAACTGGCAGATCTTGTTCGATTCTTCCAGCGAGCGTCGCAGCGCGTCCGGGTCCTTCTTGCTGTCGCCGAACAGGTCGTCGATGTCGTCCTTGCTGGCGGGGGCGTTCAGCTGGCGCTGCACCTCGGCCTCGATGTCGGTCGTGGGCGCGCACTCGGGCTTGCCCACCTCGCCGCGCAGCATGAAGTACTGCACCTGCGCTTTCTGATCGCCGAACATCGACTCGCCCAGCTTGAGCAGCTGGCCGTGCACCATCTCGCCTGTACCGATGATCAGCGTGAGCAGCAGCAGGGTGAAGACCGGCAGGCTGGACAGCCACTCGGTGGGCGTGCGCCCCAGCAGGGTGCGGGACTTGGCGGTCGGTGTGTGCATGGAACTCTCGTCAGGGCGGGCGGGAATGACGGCGAAGAGGCCGCCGCCGGCCGTTTCAGGGCAGTCCCCGACTGTATCCACGCGTAAGGGCCCCAGGCGCATGCCACCCGCAACAGAGGGAGAGGGAAAACACCTGTAGTCACAAATGGATTGGTGGCCGGCAGGCCGGTCCAAGCCTCGTCACACTGACGATGGTTCCTCCGTGCCTGGCAGCAGCCCACTGGCCACGGCCCAGGCCTGGCCTTTGCCCTCGGCCTTGGCGCGGTACATCCGCTCGTCGGCGGCCTTGAGCAGCAGGTCGGCATCTTCAGGATCGCCGCGGCGGTACACCGCGATGCCGATGCTCGCGCCGATGTGACCCTGCACGCCATCGTCCAACTCGAAGGGCTCCGACGCGGTCTCCAGGATCTTGCGGGCCACATGGACTGGATCGTGGTCCGGATCCGCCACGCCTTCGAGCAGCACGACGAACTCGTCACCGGCCAGCCGCGCCAGCGTGTCGCTGCGGCGGATGCAGGTGGACACGCGCTCGGCGAACTGCTGCAGCAGCACGTCGCCACGCTGGTGGCCCAGGCGGTCGTTGACGGCCTTGAAGCCGTCCAGGTCCATGAACAGCACCGCCATGGCCTGCCCGGAGCGCTTGGCACGGGCGATGGCCTCGGGCAGACGGTCGTTCAGGGCGCGCCGGTTGGGCAGGCCGGTGAGCGGGTCACGCAGCGCCTGGGCCAGCAAGAAGGCCTGCAGCCGCTTGCGCTCGGTGATGTCGGTGAGGAAGGCACAGAACAGCTGGCCCTTGTCGGAGGGCAGGGCGGTGATGCGGATCTCCACCGGCACCTCCGTGCCGTCGCGCCGCAGCGCGGCCAGCTCCACCCGCTGGTTGAGCACCTTGGCCACGCCCGTGCTGAGGTAGCGCTTGAGCCCATGCCGATGGGCTTCCCGCAGCGCTTCCGGGACGATGACCCGGTCGAGTTCCTGCCCCACGGCCTCGGCGCGCTCCCAGCCCAGCATCTCCTCGGCCTGCCGGTTCCATTCGGTGATGCGGCCGGCCTCGTCCATGCTGATGTAGGCATCGGGCGCGTTGCGGATGATGGCGACCAATTCGGCCTCGCGCACGGCCAGTGAGCGGGCGGCCAGCTGGCCCTGATGCAACGCGACGGCCAAGCGATCGTTGGTCTGCTGCAACTCCAGCGTGCGCTCGTGCACGCGCTGTTCCAGTTGCTGGCGCAGCGCGGCCAGTGCCTCTTCCGTGTCCTTGCGGCTCTGGATGTCCTCGACGATGGCGATGAAGTAGTTCGGCTCGCCGTTGGGTTTGCGGATCAAGGCCACCGTCAGGTTGATCCAGACGGGCTCGCCGCTCTTGCGGATGTAGCGCTTTTCCAGTGTGTAGTGGGGCAGCTCGTTGTTCAGCAGGCGATCCACCAGGTGCAGGTCGGTCTGAAGGTCGGCCGGGTGCGTGATGTCCTGGAAGGTCAGGCGCATCAGCTCGGGCTCGCTGTAGCCGACGATGTCGCACAGGCGCCGGTTCACGCGCTGCCACCGACCGTCGGGCTCGACCAGGGCGATGCCCACGGCGGCCTGCTCGAAGGTCACCCTCATGCGGAACTGGCTCTCCCGCACCAGTTCGTCGCTGTGGTGGATGGCCTGCCGGGCGGTACGGGAGGTCTCGCGGTAGGCCAGTTCGCGCTCGACGACCTGGCCCAGGTCGTGCAGCACCTGCAACTCGTCGGGCTGCAGCTCGCGTGGCCGCCGGCCGATGGCACACAGGGTGCCCAGCGGCGTGCCGTCGCCCGAGTGGATGGGCACGCCGGCGTAGAAGCGGATGTTGGGGGCGCCCAGCACCAGGGGGTTCTGCGCGAACCGGACGTCTTCCAGGGCGTTCTGCACCACCAGGGGCGCATCGGCCTCGGCGGCATGCGCGCAGAAGGACACGGCCAGTGGTGTTTCCGAGACATCCAGCCCCACACGGGACTTGAACCACTGCCGGTCGACGTCCAGCAGGCTGACCAGGGCGATCGGCACGTCCAGCACCCGCGCCAGCAAGCGCGTGATGCGGTCGAACACTTCTTCCGCCGGGCTGTCCAGCAGGTCCAGCGAGGCGAGCAGGGCTGCGCGGGCCGAAGCATTTGAGTCCATCGACCCAGTCTACACACAAGACCCGTTTTGAGGAACTTGCGCTGCCCCTGGCGATGAACCGTGTATCCACGGGTCGGCTGGACGCAGACCGGCTGTTATGCTGGAGGATGGTTGTCTCCTGCCGCCGGACGATGCGGTACGGTCGGCGGCCCCTGTTGTCTCGCTGGTCTGTTGTTGGGGGCCTTTGAATGCGAATTGTTGCGTGCCTGCTGGCCTGGCTGGCCCTGGCGCTGTGTGGCCGTGCCGGCGCCGAGACCATCCGCGTCGCCGCCGAAGACGACTGGCCGCCGTATTCCCAGGCGGTCGGGGCGGAGCGCCGCCCCGAAGGTTTCGCGGTCGACCTGGTGCGCGAGGTGTTCGCCTCCCAGGGCATCCAGGTGGAGTTCGTCGTGGTGCCTTTCGCGCGTTGCCTGGCCTACACGACCAAGGGCAGCGTGGTGGGCTGCTTCGACGTGGGCATGACCCGCGCCAACCGCCACGAGTACATCTGGCACCCCACGCCCCTGCTGGAAGAAGAACTCTCGATCTTCGCGCGGGCCGACGCCCCCGACCGCGAGATCGGCCCCAAGGACTTGCGCAACCGCAGCGTGGGCTACACCGTGGGCTACACCTATTCGACCGACCTGATGACCGACCCGCTGATCACCCGCTACGGGGCCTCGTCCGATCAGCAACTGATCAGGATGCTGATCGCCGGCCGGGTGGATTACGTGTTGCTCAACCGGCTGCCGGCCGAGCGCCGCATCCAGGCCACCCCCGCCTTCCATGGCAAGGTCAAGCGGGTGGGCAAGGTCTCGATGGACGGCTTCTGGCTGGCGTTCTCCAAGGCGCACCCCGATGGCCAGCGCCTGGCCGATGTCTTCGAGCGCGGGCTGCGCGAGTTCAAGCGCGATGGCCGCTACCAGGCCATGATGACCGCGTTCCGCCAACGGCTGGGGTTGCCCTGACACCCCATGGCGCTTGTGCAACGCGGCAGCCGCCGCTCGCTGTTCTCCGCCATGGCGCTGGCCACTTTTTTGGGGCTGGGCGCGCCGGCCCTGCTGATCGGGGGCTTCGTGGTGGGGGTGCGGGCGCCGGAACTGGCGGCCCGCCAGCAGGCGCAGGACATGGCTTCGCGCCTGGAGGTGCTGGCCACCAGCCTGCCCTACCTGATGTGGACCTTCGACGACATGGCCATCGCCGACGTGGTCGACGCGATGATGAAGTCGCCCGATGTGGTGCGCGTCGTGGTGACCGATGCGGATGCCCGGGGCGTGCTGGCCGATGTGGCCAAGCCCGAGTCTGCGGTCTCCGGCACCGTCCATGAAAGCCAGCGCGACATCCATTTCCGCGGCAAGCTGATCGGGCATGTGCGCCTGGTGATGGACGACCGACTTGTGCAGGCCGGGCTGCGCCAGCAGCGCCTCTTCTATGCGGTGATGGTCGGCGGCCAGGTGCTGGTCTCGCTGGCCTTGATCCTGACGCTGCTGCACTCGCGCATCGCGCGGCCGCTGCGGGCGCTGGGCGCCTTCGCCGACGACCTGGCCGAGGGCCGCTTCCAGGCCCGCCTCAAGCGCAGCCACAACGACGAGATCGGCCGCCTGGGCGGGCGGCTCGAGCACATGCGCGATGCCCTGCAGCGCTTGTTCGAGGAGCAGCGCAGCTGGCTGCAGCGCCTGCAGGCCCAAGAGGCTCAGACCCTGCGCCAGACGCGCTTCTACGAGGCCGTGTCCCGCTCCAACCGGCTGATCGTGCGCGAGCACGACCTCGAATCGCTCAACGGGGAGATCTGCCGCATCTGCGTCGAGACCGGCCATGCCCTGATGGCCAGCGTGTGGGTGCTCGATGAAGGCCGTGCCCGCCTGGCCGCCTCGGCGGGTGAGGCGCCCGCACTGCCGCCGGGCGGCGTGCCCGAGATGCTCACGGGCGCCGACCTGTCGCCGATGCCGGGCCTGTTCGATGGCCGGGTCGTGGTCTGCAATGATCTGCAGGATGCCGGGCAAGACACCACGGCTGCGGTCATGGCCACGGGCCCCATGTTGCGCGCGCTGGCCGCCTTGCCCATCCGCCGTGGCGGACAGGTGGCGGCCCTGCTGATGCTGTATGCCGGCGAGCCCGGGGTGTTCGACGGCCCGGTCGTCACCCTGCTCGACGAGATGGTGGGCGACCTGTCTTTCGCGCTGGACAACGCCGACCGCGAGGCCGCGCGCCAGCAGGCCGTGCAGGCGGTGGAGGCCGGTTATGCACGCTTCCAGCGCGTGTTCGGCGCGATGCCGCTGCCGGCCGCCATCCACGCGGTCGACGATGGCCAGATCCTGGAGGTGAACGAGGCCGCCTGCGAGTTCCACGGGCTAAGCCGTCCGCAGATGGTGGGCCGCCGCTGGGAAAGCCTGGGCGTGGGCCTGACCCCGCAGGAGCTCCACCGGCTCGATGCCCAGGTCGAGACGCTGGGCGTGGTGCGCGACATCGAAAGCCGCAGCTGCGGGCGCAATGGCGACTGGCGCGACGTGCTCTTTCATGGCGAGCGCATCGAGTTCGCCGGCCGCGAGTGCATCCTCACGATCACGGTCGACATCACCGAGCGCAAGGCCATGGAACGCGCCCTGCGCGACAGCGCGGCCCGCATCGCCGGCATCGTCGAGACCGCGATGGACGCCATCCTCGCGGTCGACGGCAACCTGCGCGTGGTCGTCTTCAACCAGGCGGCGGAGCGCCTCTTCGGTGTCAAGGCCGAAGAGGCCATGGGCCAGACGGTGGAGCGCTTCATCCCCGAGCGGCTGCGTCACCAGCATGCGGCCTTCATGGCCGCCTTCGCCGCCGACGACAAGCCCGCGCGGCACATGGCGCTGCAGGCCCTGGCCCCGGGCGCCGACTTCCAGACCGGCCACACCACCCGTGCCCGGCGCCTGACGGCCCAGCGCGCCGATGGCACCGAGTTCCCCATCGAAGCCTCCATCTCGCGCAGCGGCGATGGCGAACGGCTGATGCTGATGGCCGCCGTGCGCGACATCACCGGCGAGCTGGAGGCCGAGCAGGCCCTGCAGGCGCGGCTGGCCGCCGAGGCCGCGAGCCGCGCCAAGACCGACTTCCTCTCGCGCATGAGCCATGAGCTGCGCACCCCGCTCAACGCCATCCTGGGCTTTTCGCAACTGCTGCAGGCCGACAAGCGCGAGCCGTTGTCCGAGCGCCAGCGCGGCCAGGTCGACCTGATCCGCCAGGCCGGCTGGCACCTGCTCGCGCTGATCAACGATGTGCTCGATGTGTCGCGCATCGAGGCGGGCAAGCTCAATGTCGAGAGCGTGAACCTCTCGGTGCACGGCCTGCTCGACGAGGTGCTGCCGCTGGTGCAGTCGCTGGCCGATCGCCACGCCGTGGGCCTGTCGGCCGACTACCGCTCCGGCCCTGACCGCCTGGTGCAGGCCGATCCGGTGCGGATGCGCCAGGTGATGCTCAACGTCATCGGCAACGCGGTGAAGTACAACCAGCATGGCGGCGCGGTGCACATCGACGTGCGCCCAGGCGTGAAGGCCGGCGAGGTCTGCATCCAGGTCGAGGACACCGGCATCGGCATGACGCCCGAGCAGCTCAGCCAGCTCTACGAGCCCTTCAACCGGCTGGGGCGCGAGCACGGCAACATCGAAGGCACCGGCATCGGCATGGCCCTGACCAAGCAGCTGGTCGATCTGATGAAGGGCCATCTGGAGGTGCACAGCACCGTGGGTGCCGGCACCGTGGTGCGCATCCACCTGCCGCGACCGCCCGGCGTGTCCGAGCCCGACGTGCCCCTGGCGCCGCCGCTGCCCCCGGTCTCTTTGAGCGACCCGCAGGAGGCCCGCGAGGGCTTGGTGCTGTGCATCGAGGACGACCCGGTCAACGCCGTGATCGTGCAGCAGTTGCTGGGGCGCTGGCCCCGCGTCGTGTTCCGGCACGCCGCCACCGCCCGCGAGGGGCTGGAGCTGGCCGCGCAACTGCAGCCGGCCTTGGTGCTGCTGGATGTCAACCTGCCTGACCTGGATGGCATGGAGGTGCTGGCCATGCTCAAGGCCGATCCGCGCACACGACGGCTGTGGACGGTGATGCTCTCGGGCAGCACCGCCTCCGACGACGTGGAGGGCGCATTGCGCAGCGGGGCCCGGGCCTACTGGACCAAGCCGCTGGATTTCGCGCGTTTCATCGCCGATGTGCAGCAACTGCTGCCGCCGGCCCGCTCCACCGACGCGTCCTGAAATCCCAAATCCAAGGCTGCCGCCACCCCCTTTGTGGCGGATTGGCGCCATGGGGCGTGGCGCATAGAATTCGTCACAATTCATCACGGTGCGGCCATGACGCTGTGCCTTGATGTCCCCCCTCGACCCGCTCGTTCAGGGATCCGCTCCTGGGCGCCGGGTGGTGGTATCCCCAGTCTCGCCATGAGCCCACCCCGCCCCCAAGAAGACGACGACGGCGCCACGACGATCCGCACCGGCCCTGCCAGCGGCCTGAACAGCGATTTCGTGACCTCGTCCATGTACATCGGCGACAGCCTGCCGGAAGGGCTGCGCCTGGGCGAGTACGAGATCCTGAGCGTCATCGGCGAGGGCGGCTTCGGCATCGTCTACCTGGCCTACGACCACTTCCTGCAGCGCCAGGTGGCGCTCAAGGAGTACATGCCCTCGTCGCTGGCCGGCCGCTCGCGCATGGGCCTGGAGGTGACGATCAAGTCCGAGCGCCACCGCGACACCTTCCACGCCGGCCTCAAGAGCTTCATCAACGAGGCCCGCCTGCTGGCCCAGTTCGACCACCGGGCGCTGGTCAAGGTCTACCGCTTCTGGGAAGGCAACGGCACGGCCTACATGGTCATGCCCTACGTGGTCGGGCCCACGCTCAAGGCGGCGCTGGCCGAGATGCCCACCGCGCCTTCGGAGGATTGGCTGCGTGGCCAGGTGCTCACGCCGCTGATGGAGGCGCTGGCGCTGCTGCACAAGGCCAGCTGCCTGCACCGCGACATCGCCCCCGACAACATCCTGCTGACCGAGACCGGCCCCATGCTGCTGGACTTTGGCGCGGCCCGCAAGGTCATCGGCGATCTGAACCAGACGCTGACCGTGGTGCTCAAGCCCGGCTACGCGCCCATCGAGCAATATGGCGAGGTGGCCGCGCTCACGCAGGGCCCGTGGACGGATGTCTACGCCCTGGGGGGCGTGGTGCGCTACGCCATCACCGGCAAGGTGCCCGTGTCGGCCACCACCCGGCTGGTGCAGGACACCATGGTGCCCATGGCGCAGTTGGCCGCCGGGCAGTACAGCGAGGCCTTCCTGCAGGCGGTGGATGCGGCGCTGGCCGTCAAGCCCGCCGATCGCCCGCAGGACATGGCGCAGCTGGCCGCCTGGCTGGGCGAGGGTGAGGCCAGTGCGTCGGCTGCTGGCCCGGTGACCTTGCCTGGAGGCCTGCCGTTGCCAGCCGCCGGCTTCCCACCGCCGGCGTCGCCCCGCACCGGCTGGCCGCAGGCGGGCGCCCCTTCGAGCGCCACCACCCAGCCAGTGACACAGGCCAGGACATCTCCAGGGCCGGCCACCATTCCTGGTGCGGCCACCCGGCCCTGGCCGACAACGGTCCAGCCGGCCGCTGACACCGTCGCGTCAGCGCCTGCCGCCAGCGCGGCCACGGCGTCGCCGGCTGTGGCTGCCGCGCCGTCGGCTGTGACCGGGGGCAACAAGCGCTGGCTGGTGCTGGTTGCGGCCTTGTTCGTGGTGGTGGCCGGCGTGGTGGCCTGGCTGGTTTTTCCAAAGCCAGGGCCCGCCGCTGGCACATCGGCTGCACCTGCCGCGGCCGGCGAGGGCAATGCCCCGGCATCGACCGCCGCCATCCTGCCCACCCCACCGATCGCGCCGGCCGCGACAAGCAGCGCGCCTTCGCTGACATCGCCTCAGCCGGTGCCTGCCGAACCGGCGACCACCGCAACGGCTTCTCACTCAGTGCCTGCTTCCGCTATACCGGGGGCTGCCCGCGAGGCGTCGGCAACTGCGCCCACGGCACCGGCTGCCGCCGTGGCACCGCCCGTGTCCACCACACGACCCCAGGCCCCGGCGCCAGCCCGACCCGCGTCGCCCGCGCCCGTGGCGGATGCCGCACCGGCACGTCCCTCCACGACGACCACCCCGGCCAGGCCCGCACCGGCTGGCGGCGACAAGGCGCGCTGCAGCGAGCTGCTGCAAAAAGCCTCTCTCGAACCCCTGACCCCGAGCGAAACCTCGTTCCTCAAGACGGAGTGCAAATAATGAACAAATCCACCACGGGATGGCGCTGGTTCGGCGCCCTGTCCACCGCGCTGGCCGCCTCGGCCGCCCTGATGTTGGGCGGGTGCGCTGCCCCCCAGGCCACCGCCATCGACAATGAACTGCCTTTCGATCAGGCCGTGGTCCAGGCCACGGATGGGCTGGTTGCGCAGACCCAGCAACTGCCCGCCTTCCTGACCAAGCTGGAGACCAAGCTCACCAAGCGCGGCGTCGTGCTCGACAACATGATCGACGCCGACTCCGGCCAGCAGACCGGCGTCACGCGCCAGCTCGAACAGCGCGTCACCGCGCACATGACCAGCAAGTACGAACTGTTCGAGATCCTGCCCTTCCAGGGCCCGAACCTGCAGAAGGCGCAGTACCTGCTGACCGGCACCATGAACCGCATCCCGGGCAGTCGCAGCAAGAAATCCTTCCGCCTGAACCTGGCCCTGACCGAACTGCGCACCGGCAAGGTCGTGGCCCAGGCCTCGGCCGTCTCGCGCGACGATGGCCTGGACACCAACCCCACGCCGTACTACCGCGACAGCCCCGTGCTGGTGAAGGACAAGGTCATCGAGGGCTACATCCGCACCACCACCACCGCCCCGGGGCAGCCCGCCGACAAGGTCTACCTGGAACGCATCGCCACCTCGGCCCTGGTCAATGACGCCACCAACCTCTACAACGGCGAGCGCTACCGCGACGCGCTGGCCCAGTACCAGAACGCGCTGTCTACCCCGGCGGGCGAGCAGTTGCGCGTGCTCAACGGCATCTACATGTCCAACGTCAAGCTGGGCCGCACCGCCGAGGCCGAGAAGTCTTTCTCGCGCCTGGTGGCCTTTGGCGTGGCCAACAACCTGCTGAGCGTGAAGTTCCTGTTCAACCCGGGCGGCACCGAGTTCTGGTCCGACCAGCGCATCAGCGGCGCCTACGGCATGTGGATCCGCCAGATCGCACGCGAGGCCGCCTCGGCCAAGGTGTGCATGAACGTCGTGGGCCACACGAGCAAGACCGGCTCCGACCAGGCCAACGAGAACCTGTCGCTGCAGCGCGCCGTGTACGTCAAGCAGCGCCTGGATGCCGAATCGCCCGAGCTGGCCCGCCGCACCAAGGCCGTGGGCGTGGGCTTCCGCGAGAACATCGTGGGCAGCGCCACCGACGATGCGCGCGATGCGCTGGACCGACGCGTCGAATTCAGGATCGTGTCCTGCGGCGTCTGACGCACCGCTCATATCCCGGCGTTTCAAGAGCCTTGCGCGGCGTTCCGCGCAGGGCTTTTTTCATTTCGGGCCACGCCCCGGTCTGGGCTGTCCGCCCCGTTTTGGTG
The DNA here is from genome assembly GCA_019112875.1 of Candidatus Aquabacterium excrementipullorum. Lineage (GTDB taxonomy): Bacteria > Pseudomonadota > Gammaproteobacteria > Burkholderiales > Burkholderiaceae_C > Aquabacterium > Aquabacterium excrementipullorum. The sequence goes on along the minus strand of DXIO01000059.1, from coordinate 21,570 downwards.
GCTTGACAACACTGCCCGGCTGTTACGCGCCCAGCATCGGGGCAGACCGTCCCATTTTGTGACAAAGGGGGTATATTGCCGTGGATCCTTGCGGCTGTAGGGGCGGAGATGGACGGGTCAACGTCCCGGCCCTTCGTGACGATGGAAGCAATCACCATGACCCGATCCAGGCACTTCGAGCGCACTTGGCAAGGTTCGGCCACACGGTTGGCCTTGATGCTGTCCGCCCTTGGGCTGCTGAGCCTGCCCGCGCTGGCCCAGTCTTCCGATGAGGACGAACTGGCCATGTCCTATGGTGACAAGTCCTTTGTCAGCATCGCCACGGGCTCACGCGTGCCCGTCACCCGGGCCCCCGCCGTCGCCACGGTCATCACCACCGAGGACATCGCCGCCATCGGCGCCACCGACCTCGACGACATCCTTGAAACCGTCCCCGGCTTGCACGTCTCGCGCGAGACCCAGCTGTACGCCCCGGTCTACGTGGTGCGGGGCATCAACATCGGCTTCAACCCCCAGGTGCTGCTGCTCATCAACGGGGTGCCCCAGACCACGGTCTACACCGGCAACCGCGGTGGTGGCTGGGGTGGCATGCCGGTGGAGAACATCGCCCGGGTCGAAGTGATTCGGGGCCCTGGCTCGGCCCTCTATGGCGCCGAGGCCTTTTCCGGCGTGATCAACATCATCACCAAGACCGCCGGCGACATCGACGGTACCGAAGTGGGCCTGCGCGGCGGCTCCTTCAACACCAAGGATGGCTGGATGCTCCATGGCGGCAAGTGGGGCGGCGTCGACGTGGCCGCCTACCTGCGGGTGGGCAGCACCGATGGTGCCCGCAGCACGATCAGGGCCGATGCGCAGTCGGCGCTGGATGCCGCTTTGGGCACGCAGGCCTCGCTGGCCCCGGGACCGGTCAACAACGACCGCGATTTTGTCGACGGCATGCTGGACCTGTCGCTGGACAAGTGGCGGCTGCACTTCGGTTACCGCGAGCGCAAGCTCGGTTCCGGCACGGGCATCGCCTCCGCGCTGGACCCGACGGGCCAGTCCTACAGCCAGAACATGGGGGCCGACCTCAACTACGACGACAAGGCGATCCTGCCGGATACGGCCGTGTCGCTGCAGGCCAGCCTGATGCACTACAAGGAGTTCTCCGATGCGGTGCTCTTCCCGGCAGGCACCAAGCTCAGTCCCGCCAGCGCGACCTTCGCCGACGGCATGATCGGCAATCCGGACAAGTGGGAGCAGCATGGCCGCCTGGGCGCCTCGGCCACCTACACCGGCTTCTCGGACCACCGCATCCGGGCCGGTTTGGGCTGGGAAAAGGAAGAGGTCTACCGGACCAACGAGGTCAAGAACTTCAACCCGGACTACACCCCGATCGGCACGGGCTCCGTGGCCGATGTGATCGACGTCACCAACACGGCGCCGTTCATGACGCCCCACGGGCGCTACAAGCGCTATGCCTACGCCCAGGACGAATGGAGCCTGGCGGCCGACTGGACCTTGACCGCCGGCATCCGCCACGACCGCTACTCGGACTTCGGCAGCACGACCAACCCGCGCCTGGCGCTGGTCTGGGATGCGGCCTACAACGTCACGGGCAAGCTGATGTACGGCACGGCCTTCCGGGCGCCCTCGATGTCCGAGCTGTACGCCATCAACAACCCGGTGGTGCGCGGCAACCCGGACCTCAAGCCCGAGCGCATCCGCACGGTCGAGGCTGCGCTGACATGGCAGCCCATGAACCGCCTGCAGCTCGGCATGAACGTCTTCCACTACGAGATGAGCGACATCATCCGGCTGGTGTACGGTGGGGTGCAGGGCGTGTACCAGAACACGGGGCACCAGAATGGCCACGGCATGGAGCTGGAGGCGGAGTGGGAGTTCAGCAGGGCGCTGCGCCTGTCTGGCAACTACGCGTACCAGCGCTCCACCGACGAGGCCACGGACCAGGATGCGGGCAATGCGCCCCACCACCATGTGTATGCCCGTGCCGATTGGCGTTTCATGCCGAATTGGGCGCTGCACTCGCAGGTCAACTGGATCAGCAAGCGCATGCGCGTGGCGGGCGATCCCCGTCCGGATCTGGCCGGCTATGAAACCGTGGACCTGACGCTCAGGAACGACCGCGGCGCCGGCCACTGGAACTTCGCGGTGTCCGTGCGCAACCTGTTCGACCGGGACGTGCGCGAGCCGTCTCCGTATGAGAACGGGCAGGTGTCCTTGCCCGACGATTTCCCGATGCCGGGGCGCGCGGTCTACGCGCAGGCGACCTACAAGTTCTGATCCGCTTGGGGCCTGACAGGCTCGGAAGGCAGCTGGCCGAACGGCCAACTGCAGCGCCTTTGGCGTTCCTTCAACAAACCCGCTTCAAGCCGCCGTTGGCAGTGCCGTCCAGCGCAGGTTCAGCTGCTCGCCCAGGTGGCGCAGCAGCTCCGAGCGTTCGAAGGGCTTGGCGATGAACAGGTCCGCGCCAGCCGCCAGGGCTTCGTCTCGGTCCATGTTCGAGGCATTGGCCGACAGGGCGATCACGGGCAGGTGCTTCGTGGCCTCCTGGCTGCGCAGGGCGCGGGTGGCTTGCAGCCCATCCATCACCGGCATGGTCAGGTCCATCAGGACCAGGTCGGGCCGGGCCTCGGCGATGCGGTCCAGGGCCGCCTGGCCGTCGGCCGCCTCGACGGTGTCGAAGCCCAGCGGCTGCAGCAGGTCCACCAGCATCGTGCGGTTGATCTCGACGTCATCGACGATCAGGATGGTGCGGCGCGGGCCTTCGTAGCCGTTCATCTCGGCGTGTTCCTGCGCGGCATGGCTGGGCAGGGGCAGCACCACGGCCTCGCCGGCCGGGCAGTGCACGCGCAGCTCGAACCAGAACAGGCTGCCGGCATCGAGGTGGCTTTCAAGCTGCACCTCGCCGCCCATCAGTCGCACCAGCTGGCGCACGATGGCCAGGCCCAGGCCGGTGCCGGCCGCGCGGCTGCGGGCGTCACCGGCTTGCTCGAAGGGCTCGAACACGCGGGCCTGTTCTTCCTTGGGAATGCCCACGCCGGTGTCGTGCACCTCGAAGCGCAGCGTGGCCGTCGGGCTGTGCGGGTCGGTGTCCATGCGCCGCACGCTCAGGCTGACCAGGCCCTTGGCCGTGAACTTCACGGCGTTGCTCAGCAGGTTCAGCAGCACCTGGCGCAGGCGCTTCTCGTCGACCTCGATGACGGCCGGCACGTTCTCGTCGCTGTCGAGCACGAACTGCAGGCCCTTTTCTTCGGCCTTGATGCGGATGATGTCCGACAGGCCGTGCAGGAAGGTGGGCACCGTGACAGGTGCGGGGTGCAGTTCGGTCTTGCCGGCTTCGATCTGCGAGAGGTCCAGGATGTCGACGATCAGCAGCAGCAGGTGCTCGCCGCTGTTGTGGATGGTCTTGAGGCCCTGCATCTGCCGCTCGCCCAGGCTCTTGTCCATCTTGAGCAACTGCGCGTAGCCCATGATGGCGTTGAGCGGCGTGCGCAGTTCGTGGCTCATGCGGGCCAGGAAGGCGCTCTTGGCCTGGTTGGCGATCTCGGCGCGGTCCTTGGCGGTGCGCAGCTCGCCGGTGCGTTCGCGCACCAGGTCTTCGAGGTGGTCGCGGTGGCGCTGCAGTTCGTCGCCACGCTCCTGCAGCACGGCGATCATGCGGTTGAAGGCCTGGGCCATGTGCTCGATGTCCTGCGGGCCGTCGACCACGGCGCGTACGTGGGCCTCGCCGCGCTCGGCGCGTGCCATGGCCGCCGACAGCACGTTCAGTGGCCGCGAGATGCGGCGGCTCAGGTAGCGGATGGCCACCAGGAACAGGCCCGCGAAGAAGAAGGCGCAGGTCAGGTTGACGATGACGATGTCGGCCATCATGCGCACCAGCGTGGCCTTGCTGTGCACCACGCGCACGTAGCCCAGGAACTCCTCCGTGGGCGCGACGACCTCGAAGGGCGTGTCGGCCGGCTTGGTCCACACGGGGGCGACGAAGCGCCAGGTCTCGTCGGTCTCGGCCTCAAGGTAGGCCTCGCGCGGGTGCAGGCGGGGCAGGGGCAGGTTGCCGGCGCTGCTGTCCTTGCCGGCGGTGCCGCGCACGAGCAGGGTGCCGCCATCGGCCTTGCGGATTTCCACGCGCAGCACATCGGGGAAGGTAAGAGCGGCGTTGACTGCCTCGGAGGCGTTGTCGCTCGAGGCGTACAGCAGGGCCAGGGTGCTCTGGGCGGCCAGGCTGGTGGCGATGTGGGTGCCCTGGCGCATCAGTGTGTCGCGGATCTGGCGGCTGCCCTGCCAGGCGCTGGCGATGGACGAGAACAGGGCAAGCAGGACCACGCCGACGGCCACGGCGATGCTGAGCTGGCGCTGGAAGGTCATCCGGTGCAGAAGGCCGGTGGCGCGTCGTTCTTCCGCGGAGATGGGGGTGTGCGTGCTGTGGCTCGTCATCTCAAGGCTCCGGGAAGACCAGGTTGAAGCGTTGCGGAGACGCGGTCAGGTTGATGCCCAGGTGGCTGGCGGTGCGGGTGTTGACCGCCAGCAGGACATCCTTCAAAGGATGCAGGCCCTTGGAGGCATAGCTGCCCGAGCTGGCGTAGCCCAGGGCCGTGCCGGCCAGGGCGCGGCCCAGTTCGGTGTTGTCGGGGTAGAGCGAGAACAGCGCGCCACGCTTGACGTGGGCCACGCTGCTGGAGAACAGCGGCAGGCTCTGATTCCAGGCCTCGCGCAGCACCAGGGGCAGCACGGCCGATTCATCGACGGTGATCGAGTCCTGCGGCAGCCACAGCGCATCGCGGCGCGGGTCGGCCGAGGAGAGCAGGTCCTGGTAGAGGCGCACGGCGGCCTTGAGGTCATCGGCCTCTTGCGCGATGAGCTCCAGCCCCTGGGCCTTGGCGGCCTCGCGGGCCAGCTTGATCAGCCAGGCGTTCTGGCGCGGGTCGTAGACCACCAGCACGCGGCGGGCGTTGGGCACCAGGCTCTTGAGACGCCCGAAGAGCAGGGCCGGGTCCGGCGCCAGGCTGTGCACCGAAATGCCCTGGGCTTCGGATTCGGGCACGGACAGCACGCCGCCGGCCACGATGCCGATGCTGCGGTCCAGGCTGGCGGTGACCTTCATGCCGTTGCGGCCCAGCGCGATCACGGCGCGGATGTCGCGCTTGCGCAACTCGCCGGCCAGGTCCGTGGCACTCGCGTTGGCGCTCACGGCGTAGCTGAAGACACGGCCCTTGGCCTTGTCCTCGACGCCATCGATGATTGTTGTAAAGATGCTGCGGTAAGGCTCCCCGATGTCAGGGTAAACCACCGCTATGGACCGTGAGGCCTCATCAGGCCCGGCATTCGCTGCCGGCCATTGCAACGCCCAGATTCCCAACAACACCAGTCGCAGGGCCATCCAGAACGCTCTGCACGCTACCACCACGGACTCCTCCATCCTGCGCTCTTGCTTGCATATCCCCATAGCTTAGCGAGTCTTTGGGTCTTGCCCCCCTTATTTGAGGCGCGCTCCCGTGAGAAGGGGGATGACTTGCAAGCAGGCTGAAGGCATCATTTTGTTACACAAGTAGCCGCTGGTTGTGTTGTTTGTTGGTGCGGCTGTGATAGGGCGTGAAGCATCGTGAAGTCATTGGCAGCAGCAATCTCCTTGGGCGGGAGCATCCCCGCTTACACCGGCCCCAGTACCGACACCGTCGAGGGCGCCGCCCTCATCGTGTCCTACTTTCAGGCGATCGGCGTTGAATACGTGTTCGGCGTGCCGGGCGGGGCCATCGAGCCCCTGTACAACGCGCTGGCCGTGAGTTCGCGCAATGGTGGCCCCAAGCCCGTGCTGGCGCGCCACGAGGCGGGTGCCGCGTTCATGGCCGATGGCTATGCCCGTGAAACCGGACGCCTGGGCGTGTGCGTGGCCACCTCCGGCCCTGGCGCCACCAACCTGCTGACCGGCGTGGCCTGCGCCTACGACAACAGCGTGCCGCTGCTGGCCATCACCGGCCAGCCCTCGCTGCCGCTGTTCGGCAAGCGCGCGCTGCAAGAGTCGGCCTGCACCGGTGTCAACACCGTGGGCATGTTCCGCCACTGCACGCGTTACAGCACCCTGGTGTCCCATGCCGACCAGCTGGAGAACAAGCTGGTCAATGCGCTGATGCGTGCCTCCCAGTTGCCGCATGGCCCGGTGCACCTGTCCATTCCCGTGGACCTGCTGCGCACGCAGGTCGAGCAGCGCCTGTCGCCCCAGAGCCTGAAGGCCCTGATGGCCAAGCCCTCGATGATCGACGAGGATGCCGTGCGCAGCCTGTTCCAGCTGGTGCAGAAGAGCAGCAAGACGGTGCTGATCATCGGTGGCGGCTGCGGCGAGGCCATCGACGCGCTGATGCACTTCGCGGAGATGACCGACTCCAGCTTCGTGACGACGCCCGATGCCAAGGGCCTGGTGCACCCGCACCACCCGTTGTACCGCGGCGTGTTCGGCTTCGCCGGCCATGTGTCGGCCCAGAAGGCCCTGCGTGACAACGTGGACCTGGTGCTGGCCGTGGGCACGAGCCTGGGCGAGTGGACCAGCGGCGCCTGGAGCGACAGCGTGCTGAACCAGCGCATGGTGCACATCGACGCGACGGACGAACACCTGCTGCGCTCGCCCATGGCCCGCCAGCACGTGCGCGGCCGCATCCGCACGGTGTTCGAGCGCCTGCTGGACATGATGCACATCGAGCAGGCCTCGCTGGGCCTGCCCTGGGGCAATGCCGACATGGGCCGCGTGCGCATCGCGGCCAACGCGGCCGACAAGGTCCACCTGAACGAGCCGCACAAGGTGCACGCCGAAGAGACGCCGATCAAGCCGCAGCGCCTGATGACGGAACTGTCGAAGCACTTCCCGCCGACCACGCGCTTCGTGGCAGATGCCGGCAACAGCACGGCCTGGGCCATCCACTACCTTGAACTGCGCAACCGCCGCATGGGCCTGGTGCCCGCCGTGGCGCCGGTGAATGCCGAAGGCGAGATCGTGCCGCAGCAACGCCGTGGCGAGCGCCGCCAGGACCACGCCGGCTGGCTGCGCGTGCTGATGGATTTCGCGCCCATGGGCTGGGCCATCGGCGCGGCCGTGGGCATCGCACGCGGCAAGCCCGATTGCCCCGTGGTGTGCATCACCGGCGATGGCAGCTACCTGATGAACGGCCAAGAGATCACCGTGGCCGCGCAGGAAGGCCTGAACGTGGTCTTCGTGATCCTGAACGATGCGGCCCTGGGCATGGTCAAGCATGGGCAGCGCCTGGCCGGCGCCGAGCAGGTGGCTTTCGAGCTGCCGCAGATCAACTATGCCGCGATGGCGCATGCCATGGGCATTGCCGGGCACGTGATCGAGTCGCCCGAGGATTTCGACAAGCTGGACATGGAGGCCATCCTCAAGCGCAAGGGCCCGACGCTGCTCGACATCCGCATCGATGGCGAAGAGGTGCCGCCGATGAGCCTGCGCATGCAGACGCTCGATTCCATCCAGGATTGAGGCGATCAGGCACCGTCATGAGCGTCTCGCCCATCCACACCCGCATCTGGCAGGAAGAGCCGGAAGCCGACAACCCTTTCGCCACGCGCGTGGCCCGTTGCCATGGCTACGACGTGTACGGCGCCATGCTGGGCCGTGCCGGCTGGGCCGACATGGTCTACCTGCTGTTCCGTGGCGAGGCACCCCAGCCCTGGCAGGCCCGCATGATGGACCTGCTGGCCGTGGCCATGGCCAACGCGGGCCCGCGTGACCCGGCCGTGCATGCGGCCATGGGCGGTGGCATCGGCGGCTCGACGGCGGCCTCCAGCCTGATGGCCGCGCTGGCCGTGGGGGCGGGGCAGAGCGGCGGCGCGCGCGAGGTGTTCCTGGCCGTGCAGGATTGGCATGACTGCGGCTGCGACCTGGCCGCCTGGCGCGCCCGCATCGCCGCCCGGCCGGACCTGGGCGAAGACATCTGGCCCACGCCCGAGCACGCCGCGGGCTTCGATGTGAACGGCGTGTCTACCCCGCTGATCGTGCAGCAGGCGCTGGACGCATTGACCCGCGAGAGCCAGGGGACCCGCCTGGCCTGGCTGCAATCGAACCGTGTGCTGCTGGAAGAGTCCGCACGCTCGCCACTGGCGATGACCGGTGTGGCCGCCGCCGCGCTGGCCGACCTGGGCTTCGAGCCGGCCCAGGCCGAGATGCTGTTCCTGCTGCTGCGCCTGCCCGGTGCCGCGGCCCATGCCGTGGAGCAGGGCGGCAACAGCTACAAGCGCTTCCCCTTCTATCCCGTGGAACTGGAGGACGATCCCGCCAAGCGCGGCCCCAGCCTGGAGAGCCTGCCATGAGCCACCCCCATCCCCTGCAGGCCCATGTGGGCGTGCTGCGCACCCGCGTGGGCGCGGCCTTTCCGGGTGACCGCGCCGTGTTCCGCGGGCACGACCTGCACCACGATGCACAGGTGCGCAACCTGGGCTGGATCGAACTGTGCGCGCTGGGCATCACGGGCCGCCGCATCACGCCGCAGCAGGCCCGCATGATCGAATCGATGTGGGTGTGGACCAGCTACCCCGATGCCCGCATCTGGAACAACCGCGTCGCGGCGCTGGCCGGCACCACGCGGAGCACGCCCACGCTGGCCATGAGCGCGGCGCAGGCCGTGTCCGAGGCCACCATCTACGGCCGCCGCAATGAAGTCCGCGCGCTGAGCTTCTTCGCGCGCACCCACCAGCGCATGCTGGCCGGCGACACGCTGGCCCAGTGCATCGACGACCACCTGCGCGCTGGCCGCATCCTGGCCGGTTACGGCCGCCCGCTGGCCTCCGACGATGAACGTATCGCCCCGACCATGGCCCTGGCCCGCGAGCTGGGCCTGGCTGACGGCCCGCACGTGGCCTTGTGTTTCGAGGTCGACCGCTTCCTGCGGGCGCAGGGCAAGCCGCTGCGCATGAATTTCGGCGCGCTGATCTCTGCCTTCGGGGCAGACTTCGGCTTCACGCCGCGCGAGTACTGCCTGCTGCTGTCGCCCATCTTCCTGGCGGGCATGCAGCCGTGCTACCTGGAGGCGCTGGACAAGCCGCCCGGCGCCGTCTTCCCGACGCCCTGCGAGGGCGTGGCCTACGAGGGTGCGGCTCCGCGGGACTGGCCTGGCGCCACGCGCTGATTCGCATCTCGGCCCACTGTCCCGAAACCCCTCGGCCTCTCCCGAAAGGCCGAGGCGCACGGCCCTGTTTTGGGCGATGATGCTCGCATCGTTGTACCCACTGCTGAGAGGCCTGCATGCACATCTCCGTGCGCAAAGACCCTGGCGCGCTGATGCGCCACATCATCCATGTGCGCGACCACCAGATCGCCACGGACCTGGACGTGGCCGGCGGCGGCGAGGGCAGCGGGCCGGATCCCCATGACCTGTACGACTCGTCGCTGGGCGCCTGCAAGGCCCTGACGGTGATCTGGTACGCGCGCCGCAAGGGCCTGCCGCTGCAGGATCTGGAAGTGACCGTCACGCGCGACGCCAGCCAGGAGCGCCAGGGCATTTACCGCCTGTCGACCATACTGCGCCTGGGCGGCGACCTGACCGAGGCCCAGCGCCAGGAGTTGCTCAACGTAGCGGCCAAGTGCCCCGTGCACAAGCTGATGACGGCGGTGACCACCGAGATCAGCACAGCGCTGGACGACAACCCACCCGGCACCGAGATCGCGCCATGAGTGAACTTGAGCCCCTGCTGCTGACCGGCCACGAATCCGACCTGGGCGGCGGCTTCATCGTCCACCGCCTGCTGCCTTCGGGCAAGCGCCAGCGCGTCGGCCCCTTCATCTTCTTCGACCACTTCGGCCCGGTGACGCATCCGCCCGAGGCCAATACGGACGTGCGACCGCACCCGCACATCGGCCTGGCCACCGTGACCTACCTGTTCGACGGCGCGATGATGCACCGCGACAGCCTGGGCTCGGTGCAGCGCATCGAGCCGGGCGCCATCAACTGGATGAGCGCGGGTCGCGGCATCGTGCACTCCGAGCGCACGCCCGATGACCTGCGCACCGCACCGCGCAGCTCGCACGGCCTGCAATTGTGGGTGGCCTTGCCGGCCGACCAGGAAGAGACCGAGCCCAGCTTTTCGCACACGGGCGCCGAGCAGATCCCCGAGGTCCCGCTGGACGGTGCGCACGTGCGCGTGCTGGTGGGCAGTGCCTGGGGCGCGACCTCGCCGGTCAAGCCCAACTCGGACACGCTGTACCTGGACATCCGCCTGGAGCCCGGCCGTACGCTGGAACTGCCTGCGTTGGCCACCGAGATGGCCGTCTATGGCGTCGATCGCCCGCTCACCCTCAATGGCGAGCCGCTGCCTTCGCACACCATGGCCGTGGTCGATGGCGCCGCGCAGATCCGCAATGACACCGACGGCGAGCTGCGCTTCGTCGTGATCGGCGGTGAGCCGCTCGACGGCGAGCGCTTCATCTGGTGGAACTTCGTGTCCAGCCGCAAGGAGCGTGTCGTGCAGGCCGCGCAGGACTGGGATGCGCGCCGCTTCGCCGACGTGCCCGGCGAGACCGAGCGCATCGACCTGCCGGCAAGGCGCCCGCACTGGTTCTGACGACGCCTCGGCCCCTTGGCGCTTGAGCGCTCAGGCCGAGGGGTTCTCCGACAGCGTCTGCGTGCCGACCACGATCATCCGCACCATCACCTCGAGCTGCCGGGTGAACTCGGCATCTTGCTCCGGTGGCAGGTCCATGGCCGTGGCGCCCATCGCGAACACCAGCCGCGTGATGGCCTTGGCCGTCAGCGCCGGCTCGATCAGGCCCGTGCCATTGGCCTCGGCCAGGCGGATCAGGTCTTCGCGCAACTCGTCCTCGAAGAAGCTCAGCTCGCGCTCCACCGCGGCCTTGAAGGCGGGCGAGCCCACCGTGCCCTCGCGCAGCAGGATGTGCAGCAGCTTGTCGTCCGCGCGCAGCTGTTCCATGAAGGCCTCGACCGACCCCCGCACCACGCTGCGGTCCACCGTGGCGCGCTGACGGGCCTCGCCGATGATGCCGCGCAGTGAGCGCCCGGCCAGGTCGATCAGGGCCACGGCCAGCTCGTCCATGTCACGGAACTGCCGGTAGAAGCTGTTGGGCGCGATGCCCGCCTCGCGCGCCACCTCGCGCAGACTCAGGGTAGAGACACTGCGGTGCGGCCCGACCAGCTTGAGGGCCGCTTGGATGATGTCGTCGCGCGAGATCACGGCCTTGCGGCCTGGTGTGCCATGGGGGGCGGCCGGCAAAGGGGCAGCCTGGGGGCTCAGGTCGGTGATCGTGGTGGTCATGAACGCAGGAACGCGCGGCGTTGGGCGTGAAGAGTGGCCATCATAGCGAAAACCATTAAAGTACAAGTGTATAGACATTTGTGCATTGCTCGCTATACTGCGGCCCATGACGACTGCCATCCTTCCTTCGTCGCCGCGTTCCGGTCTGGCCCGCAGGCTGCTCCAGCCCCTGGTCAGCCCCGAGGTGTTCGACTTCTGGGCCGGCCTGGTGCGCCCGGGTGCGTCCTGGAACCGTCCGCTCGGCCGCATCGTGGCCCGGCACGAGGCCGCGCGCGATGCCGTCACCTTGCTGATCCAGCCCAACCGCCACTGGCAGGGCTTCCAGCCCGGGCAGCACCTGAACGTGGGCGCACAGGTGAATGGCCGCTGGGTGCAGCGCAGCTACAGCCTCAGCGGCATCCCGCGCCGCGACGGCCGTATCGCCATCACCGTGCGCCGTGTCGAAGGTGGTGCGCTCAGCCAACACCTGACCAGCCGCGCCCGCGTGGGCGATGTGCTGACCCTGGGCGCCGCCTTCGGCGACATGACCTGGCCCCAAGCCGCCGAAGGGTCGTGGCTGTTCCTGGCCGCCGGCAGTGGCATCACCCCCTTGATGAGCCTGACCCGTGCCTGGGCCGCCGCCGGTGCGCCGGTGGACCTGACCCTGGTCTACTGGGCCCGCACCCGCGAAGAACTCTGCTTCGTGGATGAGCTGCGCGCCCTGGCCCAACGCGAAGGCCGTTTCCGCGTGCATTTCGTGCTGACCCGCCAGGACGACCTGCGCGACACCGAACTGCAGGGCCGACTCTCGGAGGCGCGCCTCGACTCGCTGGTGCCTGACCTGGCCCGGCGCCAGGTCTATGCCTGCGGCCCGGCCGGCTTCGTCGACACCGCGCGGCGCGTGGCCGCCCCCCGTGCGCGTGTGTTCTATGCCGAGGCCTTCACACCACCGCTGCTGGCCCCCGTGGCGCCGCAGGCCGGCACCGTGGCCGTGCGCCTCACGCGCACCAACCGCACCCTGATGCTGCCCGCCGGCCAATCGCTGCTCACCGCGCTGGAGGCCGAAGGCCTGCGCCCCGCCTCAGGTTGCCGCATGGGCATCTGCCGCACCTGCGTCTGCCCCAAGGCCGACGGCAGCACGCAAGACCTGACCACCGGCGAGCTGCACCACGGCCACGACAGCGCCCTGCGCCTGTGCGTCAGCCGCGCCTGCTCCGACCTCACGCTGGACCTCTGATCATCCGCCCCCCGCCATGACCACCGCCACGCTCAGCCGCACCCTCAGCAAGCCCTTGTCGCCCGCCGAACTGCAAGCCTTCGGCGACGAGATCGATGCCCTGCGCGCCCGCACCACCGCCGACATCGGTGACCGCGACGCACGCTACATCCGCCGCGTCGTCAAGGGCGTGCGCTACATGGAGGCCGCCGGCCGCGCGCTGCTGTTCATCGGCATCTTCCCGCCTGCGTGGATCCTGGGCACCTTGCTGCTGGGCCTGGCCAAGATCCTGGAGAACATGGAGCTGGCCCACAACGTGATGCACGGCCAGTACGACTGGATGAACGACCCCACGCTGGACGGCAAGACCTACGAGTGGGACATCGTCGGCACCAGCGACAACTGGCGCAAGACGCACAACTTCAAGCACCACACCTACACCAACGTGCGCGGCATGGACGATGACATCGGCTACGGCCTGCTGCGCATCTTCCCGGAGCAACGCTGGAAGCCCTTCTTCCTGGCGCAGCCCTTCATCGCGGTGATCTTCGCGCTGCTGTTCGAGTGGGGTGTGGCCATCCAGGACCTGCGCCTGGGCCGCTGGTTCGCCGGCAAGATGAAGCCGGGCGAGCTGGGCGAGGCCTTCAAGCCGGTCGGCAAGAAGATGCGCCGCCAGATCATCAAGGACTACGTGATCTTCCCGCTGCTGGCCGGGCCGTTCTTCCTGCCCGTGCTGCTGGGCAACATCGTCGCCAACCTGATGCGCAACGTGTGGACCTTCTCGATCATCTTCTGCGGCCACTTCACCGCCGATGCCGAGACCTTCCCCAAGAGCGTGCTCAAGAACGAATCGCGCGCCCACTGGTACCTGCGCCAGGTGCGCGGCTCGTCCAACCTGCGCGGCGGCCGCATCCTCAACCTGATGTCGGGCAACCTGAGCCACCAGATCGAGCACCACCTGTTCCCCGATCTGCCGGCCAACCGTTACGCCGAGATGGCGCCCGAAGTGCAGGCCATCTGCGCCCGCTACGGTGTGCACTACAACACCGGCTCGTTCTGGAAGCAGTACGGCCAGGTGCTGTGGCGCATCGTGCGGCATGCCTTCCCCAGCAAGCCGGCGCCCGACGCCCCGCTGGTGACGCACGTCGACGATGGCGATGAGGATCTGGCCCTGTCCCGCCAGGGGTGATGGCCTTCGGCCCGGCGGCGGCGCACAATGGTCTGCCGCCCCTGGTGCGTTCCATGATCGGTGATCCGCGAGGGGCTTGTGCATTTGTCTGTCTCTGCCCGAAGGAGAGAACCATGGACATCAAGCTTCAACGCCTGGAAACCATCCCGGCCCAAGACGACGCCGGCCACGCCTACACCGTGCACGCGTTCGAGCGCCTGGCCCACGTGCCCCTGCTGCTCGACAGCCGCACCCAGTGGGAGCCCACCGGCGAGGTGGAATACCGCCTGGCCAGTGGCGAGCGCCTGAACATCGACACCGACGGCGACTGGCTGCTGCCCGGCAGCGAACTGCGCCTGCACCGCCAGCACGGCCTGCCGCCCTTGAGCGGCCGCGCGACCTGAGGTCGGCACGCAACGGCATTGCGGATTAGGGGGGCTTTTCCTGCCCCGGGCCGCACGTGATCGTGCGAGGATCTGACCCGGCCCGACATGCTGCCGAGGCGCCTTCCCTGGCGCGCGCAGGCCGCAGCGAGGCCCGTCGATGACCCTGGCCAAAGGACCGCCCGTGCCCGACCACCTGCGATCGCCCCTCTCCGCCTCCCAGCGTGGCACCCGCCTCATGTCCCGCCTGGCCCTGGCCGCTGCGATGTGCGGTGCCGCACAGTCCGTGGCGTGGGCGCAGGATGCCGCAACCGCCGTCGTGCCCGCGTCCTCCAGCCTGCCGCGCGAGCTCGGCAAACCCGAGGACGACCTCGTCGTCGATGTCACGACCTACCAGGTCGACGGCCTGCCGGAGGCTTCTCGCGAGGCGCTCGCCGCCATCACGGCGCCCTACACGGGCAAGGGTCGCAACTACGAAGACCTCGTCAATGCCGCCACGGCCGTGACGCGCTACATGCAGCGCGACCTGGGCTATTACGTCGGTTTCGCCTACCTGCCCGAACAGTCGTCGCAGGGCGGCGTGGTCCGGCTGCAGGCGCTCGAAGGCCGCCTGGCGCGCGTCGATCTGCGCTGGCCCGACGGCGCGGTGCCCGTGCAGCGCAAGGTGGTTGAGCGCTACCTGGCCCGCCTGCACACGGGGGACATCCTGCGGGTGCGCGAGGTCGAGCGCGTGGCCCTGCTGGTCAACGACCTGCAAGGCCTGAGCGCCCGTTTCGAGATCGAGGCCGGCAGCGAGCCCGGCACCGCGGTGCTGGTGGTCACGCCCCAGGCTGAGCAACGCGTGCGTGGCCGGGTGGACCTGGACACACTGGGCTCGCGCTACACCGGCCTGGTGCGCCTGAGCGGCCTTGTCACGGTGGCCAGCCCGCTGGGATGGGGCGATGCGCTGTCGGTCAACGCCCTGGCCTCGCACAATGGTGGCCTGGCCCAAGGCGGCATCGCGTATGCCGCGCCGGTCGGATCGCAAGGCCTGAAGGTGGGCGCGGC
Organism: Candidatus Aquabacterium excrementipullorum; assembly: GCA_019112875.1. Lineage (GTDB taxonomy): Bacteria > Pseudomonadota > Gammaproteobacteria > Burkholderiales > Burkholderiaceae_C > Aquabacterium > Aquabacterium excrementipullorum. The sequence goes on along the minus strand of DXIO01000059.1, from coordinate 6,503 downwards.
GCTTTCCACGATCCGCTACCAGATCGACGAAGATGCCTTCCCCACGGACCTGGACGGACGGGCCACGGCAGCCAGTGCCTATGCGCTCTACCCCTTCATGCGTTCACGCAATGTCAACGTGTTCGGCCTGGGCAGCTACGAGCACAAGCGCTTCACCGACGACCAGACCGGGGTCACCTACAGCCGCAAGCACAGCGACGACTGGCTGGCGGGGGTTATCGGCGATTTCCGGGATGGCCTGGGCGGCGGCGCCATCAACACCTTCGAGGTCCAGTGGCTGCATGGCCGCATCGGCTTCGACACGGGCAGCCTGCCGGCCGGCTACAAGCGCGACTACGACAAGCTCACGCTGGGTTATTCGCGCCTGCAGAACCTCGTCAGCAACCGCCTGCAGCTGTACACGCGCTACAAGGGTCAGATTTCGGGCACGAACCTGGACATCACCGAGCGCTTCGCCGTGGGTGGCCCGCTGGGTGTGCGCGCCTTCGCGCCGGGCGAGGCCAGCGCCGATTCCGGCCATGTGCTGACGGCCGAATTGCGTTTGCTGCCACCCGAAACCTGGTTCGGCCGCTTCTCGCGCGAGCTGGTGTTCAGCACCTTCTGCGACTGGGGGCAGGCCAAGTTCTCGCACGATGCGGACTTGCAGACCGTGGGCGTGGACAACACCGCCACGCTGAGCGCCTACGGTGTCGGCGTGGTCTGGGAGCGCCCGAACGACATCGCGCTGCGCCTGCACCTGGCCTGGCGCGGCGTGGGCGACCAGCTCGCCGACAGCCGCGACCACCACCAGCCGCGCGCCAACGCCGTGCTCAGCAAGAGCTTCTGAGCATGCGCGCCCTTTGGAGACGACCATGAGCCCCTCGACCCCTTCTTCCACCGCCACGTTGGCGCGCCTGCGCCTGCTGGCAACGGCCCTGGCTTGCCTGGGGCCTCTGGCTGCCCATGCGCAGGCGGCGGGCCCGCCGGTGACCGCGCCGCCCCAGGAGCAACCGCCCACGGCTGCCCCCGCTCCTGCGCCCGCGGCTGAAACCAGCCCCGCTGCCGTGTCCACCAAGGCCGCGGTGGCATCCACCTTGAGCAGCGGTTCGGCCACCACGCTGCAGTCATCGTCGGGAAGCAGCTCGCTGGCACCCCGGCCGGCGGTAGTGACGGTGCTGGGCTCGGGGCAGTCGGCGGGCCAAGGCACCCGCGTGCTCAAGGCACCCTCGGCCTGCACGCCCAAGACCAACAGCCTCGATTGCGTGACCGAAACCGGGCAGGCCGGGCAGGGCGCGAATGTGTCCTCGAGGGTGCGCAACAGCGTGATCGGCGAAGTGGGGGCCGGCCGTGCCACCACCGAAGGCGCGGGCGCCGCCAAGCGTGAAGGTCCCTGCACACCCCAGCCAGGCAAGCTCACCTGCGACTGACGGCCTTCAAGGGGTGTAACGCCCCAAGAAGAAAAGCGGTCATTCCACCTGGAATGACCGCCCTTCGGTGATAAACCTCCCTGGGATATGGTGGGAGCACCTCTTGGTACTCCGATCCCGTCCTCTGGATGTTTCGTTGATGTTGTCCGTTAGGACAGATGACAGCGCTATTTTGGCGACGACGTATTTCACGTATTGCGTGTTTCTGTAGTTTTCCGGCCCTCCGGTGACCGGGAAGCCTTGCTAAACTTACACAAACTTACGATATGTGCGCCGTCACTGGTTTTCTTTAGAATGGATTCATTGTCCGGCACAGTGCGTGACACAGTCTTTAAGGACTGCTGAAAGTTCCTTAAATGGTCTGAATAAGAACAGCCCGCCTGTCATCTGTGATGATGGCAGGCAATCGACCCAGGGGGTCGGCGTCCTGGATGAGAAGAGGGCTCTTTGTCTCGCAGCTACCGCTTTGACCGTTACGAACTCCGCCCGGCCGAACGCCTGCTGTACGTTCAGGGAGACCCTGCCCCTTTGGGGTCGCGTGCCATCGACCTGCTGCTGGCCCTGGTCGAGCGCCACGGTTGCCTGGTCACCAAGCATGAGCTGATGGACATCGTCTGGCCTGGCGTGGTCGTCGAGGAGAACAACCTGCAGGTGCAGGTCTCGACCCTGCGCAAGGTGCTGGGCGCGCGTTCCATCGTGACCGTGCCGGGGCGCGGCTACCGCTTCGTCGAGCCGGTCGTGGTCGACACGGGCGAGCCCGCCAGCCCGCCGCCCACCGCCCGCACGGTCGATTCCGTCGAGGCCCTGTGGGCCGCCGCCACCAGCGATTCTCCCTTGTCGGCCCTGCCGGCCCTGCCCACCCGCATCCTGGGCCGCGACCGCGACCTGGCCGCGCTGGAAGACATGGCCGAGCGGCCGCTGATCACCGTGGTGGGCCCTGGCGGCATCGGCAAGACCTCGGTGGCGCTGGCCGCCGCGCACGCCGGGCAGCGCCGCCACCGCGATGGCGCGGTGTGGGTGGAGCTGGCCAGCATCAGCGATCCGGCCCTGGTGGTCACCGTGGTGGCCCAGGCCCTGGGCCTGCCGGCCAATGGCGAAGCGCCGCTGGCTTCGCTGCTGGTCGGGCTCAAGCCGCTGAATGTGCTGCTGGTGATCGACAACGCCGAGCACCTGCTCGAGCCGGTGGCCGCCCTGGTGCGGGCCATCCTGGAGGGGGCACCCGACGTGCGGGTGCTGGTGACCAGCCAGCTCGCGCTGAAGGTGCCCGGTGAACAGGTGTTCCGTCTCAACGCGCTGTCGGTGCCGGAGCATGGGGCCTCCACCGAGGAGGCGATGGCACATGGCGCGGTGGCCTTGTTCGTCGACCAGGCCTACGCCGCCGACCGCCGTTTCGCGCTGACCGATTCGAACGTGGCCATGGTGATCGCGCTGTGCCACCGCCTCGATGGCGTGGCGCTGGCGCTCAAGCTGGCGGCCGCGCGCATGCCCTTGCTGGGCCTGCAGGGCATCTGGATGCGCCTGGACGAGCGCTTCCGCCTGCTGGCCAGCCGCAATGCCCAGACCCTGCTGCCCGCGCGCCACCAGACGCTGCTGGCCGCGCTGGAGTGGAGCCACGAGCTGCTGGGCGACGCGGAGAAGGCCGTGTTCCGCCGGCTCAGTGTCTTCTCGGGCGGCTTCTCGCTGGCCCTGGCCAGCGCCGTGACCAGCGACGAGACCCTGGACGAATGGGCCGTGATCGACCTGCTGGGCGAACTGGTGGACCGCTCGCTGGTGGCGGTGGACGCCGTGCTCGAAGGCGCGGATGCGCCGCGCTATCGCCTGCTGGAGAGCACCCTGGCGTTCGCCGAGCTCAAGCTGGCCGAGTCCGACGAGCGCCAGGTGCGCGAGCACCGCCATGCCCATGCCGTGGCGGCGCTGATGGCGCGCTCGTACGAGGATTACTGGGCCCTGCCCGACACCACCTGGCTCAACACCTATGGGCCCGAGATCGACAACGTGCGCAAGGCGCTGGAGTGGGCCAAGGCACACGATCCGGCCATGGCCGTGGGCCTGGTCGGCTCGTCCAGCGTGCTGTTCCTGCTGCTGGGTCTGGCGCCCGAATGTCGCCAGCACTGCCTGGCCCTGCAGGCGCAGGCCGAGGCCCTGCCGGCAGGTCTGGCGGTGTCGCGCTACTGGATGGAGCGCAGCCGGCTGCACTGGGGCATCTCCAACGGCCTGATGCACGAGTTCGCGGTGCGTGCCGCGCGGCAGAGCCGCGAGATCGGCGACCAGCGCGGCCTGTACCTGGCGCTGCGCTGCCAGGCGGGCAGCGGCGTGGTCCCGCAGGACGAAGCCCTGGGCCTGCTCGACGAGATGGCGCGCCTGGAACACACGGGCTGGCCGGTGCGCCTGAAGCTGCAGCGCCTGCTGGCCGAGGTGGGCGTGCTCAAGGCGGGCGATTTCATGATCGAAGCGCGCCTGGTCTGCGAGACCCTGCTGATCCGTGCGCAGGCCGCCGGGCTTGATGCCGTCGTGTCGGCCACCTTGAGCGACCTGGCCACCGTGAGCCTGGCGCTGGGCGACACCGATGCCGCCATCCGCGCCTGCCGCAAGCTGCTGTCGCGCGGCCGCCAGCGGCGCGACAACTTCGTGCTGCATGCGCTGGCCATCGTCGCCAGCGCGTCGCTCATCCAGGGCGATACCGGCCAGGCGCGGGGCTCGCTGACCGACTTCGTGGCCGCCTCGCGCAGCCGAGACTGGGAATGGCTGGGGCTGTACTCGGGCCTGCTGGCGCTGCTGGCGGCCGTCGAAGGCCGCCACGAGGCCGCCGCGCGGGTGCTGGGCCATGCGGACCAGGCCTACCGACAGCTCGGCTCGCGCGATGCGCAGGCGCTCAAGGCGCGCGCGCAGGCCAAGGCCATCATCCAGTCGGCGCTGGACGCCGCGGCCATCGAGCGCCTGAGCGCCGAGGGCGCGGACATGGACCCGGAAACCCTGTGCGCCTGGGCCCTGGCCAGCGTGGATGCCTGAAGAGAATCGCCTGGCCGCGTACACTGCAGCCATGCCGTGTCCCCGGGGAGCAGTGCCGGGGTGGTGCAACTAGGTCGGATACACATGCAGCCGCTTTCACTGTGGCTCCAGACGGTAGGGCTCGCGCACCTCGAGCCTGTCCTGGTGGCCAATGACATCGCCGAAGACGTGCTGACCAGCCTGACCGAACAGGATCTGGAAAAGCTCGGCCTGTCCATGGGCGATCGCAAGCGCATGCTCAAGGCGATCGATGCCCTGGCACAGGCTGAAGCGCCGGTGCAGGCAGCCCCGGTGGCGGCGCCTCCCGCGCCCCGCCCGAACATGGGCGAGCTGCGCCAGCTGACCATCATGTTCTGCGACCTGGTCAACTCCACCGCGCTGTGCGAGCGCCTGTCGCCCGAGCAGTGGCGCGAGGTGGTGCTGGCTTATCAACAGACGGCCGCGGCCGTGATCGAGCGTTACGGCGGCGCCATCGCGCAGTACCTGGGCGACGGGCTGCTGGTGTACTTCGGCCATCCGCAAGCGCACGAGGACGCGCCTGAACGCGCGGTGCGCACCGGCGTGGCCCTGGTGGAATGCATCCGCCAGTTGCACCTGGAGCCGGTGCACGCGCAGGGCATGCACTTGTCCGTGCGCATCGGCATCCACACCGGCCAGGTGGTGATCGGCGACATCGGCGCGGGCGCACGCCGTGAACTGCTGGCGCTGGGCGACACGCCCAACCTGGCGGCCCGCCTGCAAGGCCTGGCCGCGCCCGACACCGTGGTGGTCAGCGATGGCACGCGCCTGCTGGCCGGCGGCAGCTTCGCCTATGCCGACCTGGGACGCCATGAGCTCAAGGGCGTGCGTGAACCGCGCCAGGTGTGGCGCGTCGATGCCGTGCTGCAGACGGCCAGCCGCTTCGAGGCGGCCACGGGCGCGGGCTTGACGCCGCTGGTGGGCCGTGCCTCTGAACTGGCCCTGCTGACCGACCGTTGGCAGATGGCCTGCCAGGGCCGTGGGCAGACCGTGCTGCTGTCCGGCGAGCCGGGCATCGGCAAGTCGCGCATGCTCAAGGAACTGTGCGATCGCCTGGGCAACGCGGGCCTGAACGCGGTGCGCGTGCAATGCTCGCCGCACCATGTGCACAGCGCCTTCCACCCCACCATCGACAGCATCGAGCGCGCACTGCGCCTGACCCGCGAGCAGCCGGTGGCGCTCAAGCTGGATCGGCTCGACGCCTTCGCGATGGGCGAGTACGGCTTGGCCAGGTCGCAGGTGGCGGTGCTGGCCTCGATGCTGTCCATGCCCAGTGAGCAGCGCTACGGCCCCATCGTGGACAGCGCCTACGAGCGCGAGCGCGAGACCATCGCCGCGCTGGTGGACCTCGCCCGCGCGCGGGCCCGCCAGTCGCCCACATTGATGATTTACGAGGATGCGCACTGGGCCGACCCGGCCTCGGTGAGCATGCTGCACGAACTGATCGACCGCACCACCGACGTGCCCTTCCTGCTGGTGATCGCGCACCGGCCCGAGTTCGAGCTGCCGGCGGCGCTCAAGGCGCGCGGCCATGTCACCTCGTTGCGCGTGCGCTCCTTGCAGCGCGATGAAGTGGCCGCGTTGGTGACGCGCCTGGCCGGCGACAGCCCGCTGCCCGATGACCTGGCCCAGCACATCGTCAGCAAGACCGATGGCGTGCCGCTGTTCGTCGAGGAACTGACGCGCTGGATCCTGGAAAGCCCCGTCAGCGCCGATGGCCGCCGCAAGGAAGTGCCCACCACCTTGCGCGATTCGCTGATGGCGCGCCTGGACCGCCACGCGCAGGCCAAGGAGATCGCGCAGATCGGCGCGGTGATCGGCCGCGAGTTCAGCCGTGACCTGGTCGAGGCGCTGGCCGGCCTGCCGCGCCGCGCGCTGGAGGCCGCGCTGACCGAGCTGACGCAATCGGGCCTGGCCTCGGAGCAGGTGGGCCACCAGGGCACGGTCTACACCTTCAAGCACGCGCTGGTGCAGGACGCCGCCTACGACTCGCTGCTGACCTCGCGCCGCGAGGCCCTGCACGGGTCCATCGTGTCGGTGATGGAGGATCGCTTCCCGGCCATCGCCAAG
>DXIO01000058.1 GCA_019112875.1 Candidatus Aquabacterium excrementipullorum | reverse complement strand
CCAAGCAATTCAACAATGCTTATGAGAAAACCAAAGAATATTCAGTTCGATTCATAAATCCATTGAAACAGATCATTGTTCCAACATCGTGGAAATCACCCAGCAAACCCTGGCGGCATTTATCACGGATTAAGTTTTACGGTGCATAATTTTTCCAGATAAATAAATGCAGTAAACAGATAAGCGCCACCCCACGGCGTGCACAGGGCTTGAGAGCACCCACTGGCCCGGGCACATTCGACAGACCTTCATCCAATCTGCCCGAAGCAATGCCTCATCCATTTCCAACCCCGGACGGGCCAATACCCGACTGGAATCTTGGCTCGGTCGTTTCCGCGCTTCGTAAATCCCGGGAAGTTACCCATAACGTGCGCCATAAAGGCCGCGTGCGCGAATTACCCTCTCGTGAAGCCTTGGGCCAGATCGTCCAGGGTTTGAGCGCCGCCCTTTTCCCCACCCATTACGGCCGCCCCGACCTCACCGACGAAAGCATCGACTATTTCGTCGGCTACACGTTGCACGACACGCTGACGGTGCTGGCCGAACAAGTGCGCCGCGGGCTGCTGTTCGTGGCGGACGACGAGGCACCAGACGACGGCGATGCAGCCCAGACGTCCAGCCAGGCACAGAACCAGGCCAACACCCTGGCGCATCAAGCCGGCGAGATCACCCGCGAGTTCGCATCGCAACTGCCCGAGATCCGCGCCCTGCTCGTCAGCGATCTGCAGGCCGCCTTCCAGGGCGATCCGGCCGCCACCAGCGTCTCCGAGATCCTGCTGAGCTACCCGGGCATGACGGCGATCATCTCGTACCGCATCGCCCATGCGCTGTACAAGCTGGGCTCGCCGCTGCTGGCCCGCCTGATCGCCGACATCGCGCACGGCGTCACCGGCATCGACATCCACCCTGGCGCGCAGATCGGCCCGGCCTTCTTCATCGACCACGGCACTGGTGTCGTGATCGGCGAGACCACGGTGATCGGCCAGGGCGTGCGCCTGTACCAGGCCGTGACGCTGGGCGCCAAGCGCTTCCCCACCGACGAAAACGGCGCCCTGCTCAAGGGCCATGCACGCCATCCCATCGTCGAGGACGACGTGGTGATCTACGCCGGCGCCACCGTGCTGGGCCGTATCACCATCGGCAAGGGCTCGAGCATCGGCGGCAACGTGTGGCTGACCCACAGCGTGCCGCCCGGCAGCAACGTCACGCAGGCGCAGAACCGCGGCGCCTGATCATTTTCCCGTCCCTTTCCAACCACACCAAACTCTCTGGAGTAGCACCGCATCATGGCCGACCAACAAGAGACCAGCACCGCCCTTGGCGACATCGCCGCACGGCAGCTTGCCATCGCGACACGCACCGTGCCGCAGATGTCCAGCATCACCCCGCGCTGGCTCACCCACCTGCTGCAATGGGTTCCGGTCGAAGCCGGTATCTACCGCGTCAACAAGGTCAAGGACGCCAGCAGCGTCACCGTCGATTGCTCCGGCCGCGACGAGCGTGAACTGCCGCAGACCTTCGTCGACTACATCGAGAACCCGCGCGAGTACCTGCTGTCGGCCGTGAACACGGTGCTGGACGTGCACACCCGCGTGTCCGACCTGTACAGCAAGCCCTACAACCAGATCGCCGAGCAGTTGCGCCTGACCATCGAGACGATCAAGGAGCGCCAAGAGAGCGAGCTGATCAACAACAAGGAATACGGCCTGCTCAACAGCATCGCCCCTTCCCAGCGCATCAGCACCCGCACCGGCGCGCCCACGCCCGATGACCTGGACGAGCTGCTGACCAAGGTCTGGAAAGAGCCCGGCTTCTTCCTGGCCCATCCGCTGACCATCGCCGCCTTCGGCCGCGAGTGCACCCGCCGTGGCGTGCCCCCGCCCACCGTGTCGCTGTTCGGCTCGCAGTTCATCACCTGGCGCGGCATTCCCCTGATCCCCAGCGACAAGGTGCTGATCGAGAACAACAAGTCCAAGATCCTGCTGATCCGCACGGGCGAAAGCCGCCAGGGCGTCGTGGGCCTGTACCAGCCCGACCTGCCTGGTGCGCAAAGCCCGGGCCTGGCCGTGCGCTTCATGGGCATCAACCACAAGGCCATCGCCTCCTACCTGGTGTCGCTGTACTGCTCGCTGGCCGTGCTGACCGACGACTCGATCGCCGTGCTGGAAGACGTGGAGATCAACAAGTACCATGAGTACAAGTGACCCCACCGGCCTCGGGGTGCCTGATGTGCAGGCCCTGACGCAGCTGGCCAACCAGTTCTTCGCGGCGCTGCCTGGCAGCGCACCCGCGACGGGCGGGTTGCCTGCCGGTTTGCCGTCTGGGCTGTCGCACCTGGGCTCGCCCGCTTCGGCCGCTCACCCCTTTGCCGTGCCCAACGTGACGAACAGCGCGCCCGTGGGCACGCCGGCCGCGCCGATCACGGCGCCGGACATCGGCTACTCGCCCAGCATGGTGCCCAGCGCCGCGCCGGCCAGCACGGGTGCCGCTTCGGCGCTCGTGGCGAGCGGCACGCCCGCTGGCCTGCCCGGTTCGCCCGTGGGTTACGAAGGCCTGCCTTCGCTGCCCCCGGTGGCCTCGCCTGGTTCGGTGCCGCCGTCGTTCAGTGGCGATCTGCCGCTGGACGCTAATCCGGCAGCGACCACCAGCGGCATCCAGCCCGCGCTCACACTCAATCCGCTGGACTGGGGCCTGCCCACGGATGCGGAGCTGAGCGACCTGATCGCGCTGCGTTCGCCGTCGCGTTCGGTGGACCCCGGCCATGCGCTGGCCAATGGCAGCCCGTCGTTCTACTTCCTGCAGCAAGGCCTGCCTGGCTCGACACCGTTGGGTGGCGCGCCGGGATTGCACGCGCCTGGCCAGGCCGCCCAGCCCTTGAGCCCACAGGCTCATGGCTTCAAGCCGCCCTTCGACGTCAACCTCGTGCGCCGTGATTTCCCGATCCTGCGCGAGACCGTCAACGGCCGGCCGCTGGTCTGGTTCGACAACGCCGCCACCACGCAGAAGCCGCAGTCGGTCATCGACCGTGTCGCCTACTTTTACGAGCACGAGAACTCGAACATCCACCGCGCGGCACACGAACTGGCTGCCCGCGCCACGGATGCCTACGAGGCCGCGCGCGAGAAGGTGCGCGCCTTCCTGCATGCACGCTCGGTCAACGAGATCGTGTTCGTGCGGGGCACCACCGAGGCCATCAACCTGGTCGCCAAGACCTGGGGCAAGGCCAACATCCGCGAAGGCGACGAGATCGTCATCAGCTGGCTGGAGCACCACGCCAACATCGTGCCCTGGCAACAGCTGTGCGCGGTGACGGGTGCCAAGCTGCGCGTGATCCCGGTCGACGAAGACGGCCAGGTTCTGCTCGACGAGTACGCCAAGCTGCTGGGCCCGCGCACCAAGCTCGTTTCCTTCACGCAGGTGTCGAACGCGCTGGGCACGGTCACGCCGGCCAAGCAGATGGTGGCCATGGCGCGCAGCGCCGGCGCGAAGGTGCTGGTCGATGGCGCGCAATCCGTGTCGCACATGCGCGTGGACGTGACGGACCTGGACTGCGACTGGCTGGTGTTCTCCGGCCACAAGCTGTTCGGCCCGACCGGTATCGGCGTGCTGTACGGCAAGGAAGCCCTGCTCAATGAGACGCCCCCATGGCAAGGCGGCGGCAACATGATCAAGGACGTGACCTTCGAGCACACGCAGTACCACGATGCCCCGGGCCGCTTCGAAGCCGGCACGGGCAACATCGCGGACGCGGTGGGCCTGGGCGCGGCGATCGACTACGTCACCCGTCTGGGCATCGAGAACATCGGCGCCTACGAGCATCAGCTGCTGGCCTACGCCACGCGCCTGATCAAGGATGTGCCTGGCGTTCGCCTGATCGGCACCGCCAAGGACAAGGCCTCGGTGCTGTCGTTCACCCTCAAGGGCTACGAGACGGAAGAAGTGGGCGCGGCCCTCAACAAGGAAGGCATCGCGGTGCGTTCCGGCCACCACTGTGCCCAACCGATCCTGCGGCGCTTCGGTGTCGAAGGCACGGTGCGGCCGTCGCTGGCGTTCTACAACACCTGCGCAGAAGTGGACCTGTTGATCAGCACCCTGCATCGGCTGGCCACGAGCAAGCGTCGGGCCTGAGCGATCGGCCATCCCAAAACCGACCGGAAGGGCTCCTCATCGAGGGGCCCTTTTTTCTTGGCTGCGCGGTTTGCGGGAGCCGATTTGCCCGCCTTTGCTACTGAAGAAACAGCAGAACGATAGAACCATTCATTCGTTTTCGTTGGAAGCACGCGATGGAACACTGAAGGCCAACCACCTTCCTGAACGCAAGCCGACGGCCCAGAGAGCCCCGGCCCGCGCTGTCCTGCCATGACACAACTCCTGCCGCTGCACAGCACCCGAGCACTGAAAACCGACAGCGACGAGCCCAGCATCGAAGCCCCTTTGAGCCGGGCCGAATCCCTCGACGACGTTCCCCAAGTCACCCGACAACTCTCGGACCTGCTGGCCCGCACCGCGGTCGACCGCGACAAGACCGGCGGCCACGCCGCTGCAGAGCGCGAACTCATCCGCCAAAGCGGATTGTTGGCGCTGACCATTCCCACGCGCTTCGGCGGCCTCGGCGGCAGCTGGCCCACCTTCTACAAGGTGGTGCGCGAACTGGCCCGGGTCGACGCTGCCCTGGCGCACGTCTTCGCCTTCCATCATTTGCAGATCGCCAGCGTGCTGCTGTATGGCGATGTCGAACAGCAGGAGCGACTGCTCAGCCAGACCATCAAGAAGCGCTGGTTCTGGGGCAATGCCCTGAACCCGCTGGACAAGCGCACCCTGGCACTGGCCACTTCGGGGGGCTTTCGCATCCGAGGCACCAAGAACTTCTGTTCGGGCTCGGTAGGCTCCGACATGATGACCTTCTCGGCGTGGCACGAGCCCTCGTCCAGCGCGCTGATCGCCGTGGTGCCCACCAAAGCGCCCGGTGTCGATGTGCGCAGCGACTGGGATGCCTTCGGCCAGAAGCAGACCGACAGCGGCACCGTCAACTTCCATGACGTGCACATCAGCCGCGCCGACGTGCTGCAGGCACCCGGGCTCACACCCTCGCCGCACACCTCGCTGCGCACGCTGGTGTCGCAGCTGATCCTGACCAACCTGTACCTGGGTGTGGGCGAAGGCGCCTTCGCGGCCGCCCTGCGCTACACCAAGGAAGAGGCCCGGCCCTGGCTGACGGCCACCGTGCAGCGGGCCCATGAAGATCCGTACACCCAGCACCGCTACGGCGAGTTTCGCGTGGCCCTGCGTGCCGCACAAGCCGTGGCCGACGACGCCGCGCGCGCCCTGCAGGCCGCGCTGGACCAAGGCTCGTCGCTCGATGCGGTCGCGCGCGGCGACACCGCACTGGCCGTGAGCGAGGCCAAGGTGCTGGCCCACCGCGCCGGCCTGGAAGTGAGTTCGCAGTTCCTGGAGCTGACCGGCGCGCGCTCCACCACGGGCCGCCATGGTTTCGACCGCTTCTGGCGCAACGTGCGCGTGCACACCCTGCACGACCCTGTCGATTACCGCCTGCGGGATCTGGGCCGCCATGCCATCACCGGGCAATACCCCGAAGCCAGCGCCTACACCTGAGCCCTTCCACACGCCTCTCCCATCACCCCAAGACCAAAGCGAGATCGCCATGAAACGACGTTCCGTCCTCCAGTGGGCCGCAGGCTCCGCCGCAGCCACTGCCCTGCCCTCCGTGCTCCTGGCCGCCGAGCAGCCGCTCAAGGAACTGCGCCTGGACTACGCCTACTACTCGCCCTCCAGCCTGGTGATCCGCCGCTTCGGCTGGCTCGAAGACGAGTTCAAGAAGGACGGCACCAGCGTCAAATGGGTACTCAGCGCCGGCAGCAACCGCGCGCTGGAATACCTCAACGGCAACAGCATCGACATCGGCTCCACCGCCGGCCTGGCCGCCCTGCTGGCCAAGGCCAATGGCAATCCGATCCGTGCCCCCTACATCTTCTCGCGCCCCGAGTGGACAGCGCTGGTCGTGCCCAAGAACTCGCCGATCAAGTCGCTGGCCGATCTGAAGGGCAAGAAGGTCGCCGCCACCAAGGGCACCGATCCCTACCTGTTCCTGCTGCGCGCGCTGCACACCGTGGGCCTCAAGCGCACGGACATCGAGCACGTGGCCCTGCAGCATGCCGACGGCCGCGTGGCACTGGAGCAAGGCCGCGTGGATGCCTGGGCCGGGCTGGACCCGCTGATGGCCGCCAGCGAACTGGACGCCGGCTCGCGCCTGCTCTACCGCAACGTGGCCTTCAACACCTACGGCTTCCTCAACGTGCGTGACGAGTTCATCCAGCAGAACCCGCAGGTCGTCAAGCGTGTGATCGCCGTGTACGAAAAGGCCCGCCTGTGGATCCAGGCGAACACCACCGAGGCCGCCAAGATCCTGTCGGAAGAGGCCAAGGTGTCGCTACAGGTGGCGCTGCTGCAGGTCAAGCTGCGCACCGACCTGAGCCACCCGCTGCCCACGCAGGAGCACGTGAAGGCCCTGCAGGCCGCCGCGCCCATCCTGGTCGATGAGCAACTGGTGCGGCCGGGCACGGACCTCAACAAGGCCATCGCGCAATTGGTCGACACGCGCTTCGCCGCCGACGTGGTGCGCCGCGCCTGACATCACGCGGGGAAGTAACGCGCATGTCCGCCCAACCAACGCTGGCCTCATCCAACGCCTCGCACGCAGGGGCACTGCACACCGCGGCCGCCACGCAGGATGCCAGCCCCGCGCTTGCAGGGCCCAGCGGTGGACGCTCACCCGCTGGGGCTGTCCACGTGCAGATCGCTGCGCCGACAGGCCAGCGCTCGACCGCGTGGCTGGGCTGGCTGCCACCGCTGTTGCTGCTCGGGCTGCTGGAAGGTGCATCGCGCCTGGGCTGGGTGCCCAGCCACCTGCTGCCTGCGCCGAGCGAGCTGGTCGCAACGCTGTGGCAACTGGGGACCGAGACCGTCGCCACGCACGTGCTGGCCAGCACGGCACGCGTGTTCACGGGCTTTGCCATCGGCGCCTCGCTGGCCTTGCTGATCGGCGCGGCCGTGGGCCTCAAGAAACCCTTGGAGCACCTGCTGGACCCGAGCTTCCAGGCGCTTCGCGCCATCCCGTCACTGGCCTGGGTGCCCCTGTTGCTGCTGTGGCTGGGCATCGATGAATCGCCCAAGATCGTGCTGATCGCCATCGGGGCCTTCTTCCCGGTGTACCTGGGCGTGTCGGCCGGACTGCGCGATGTGGACCGCAAGCTCGTCGAGGTGGCACGCATGGCGGGCCTGTCATCCAGCGCACTGGCCCGGCGCGTGCTGCTGCCCGCCGCCTTGCCTTCGATCATGACCGGCGTGCGCAACGGTCTGAGCCTGGCCTGGATGTTCATGGTGGCCGCCGAGCTGATCGCCGCCACCAAGGGCCTGGGCTACCTGCTCACCGATGGTCGAGAGACCGGCCGCGCCGATCTGGTGCTGTCGGCCATCGTGCTGCTGGCCGTGCTGGGCAAGCTCAGCGACTCCATCCTGCACTGGTGGGAGCGCCGCCTGCTGGCGTGGCGTGACACCTTCGAGTCGCAGCGCTGACCCCTGATCCCTTCACAAGCCATGACCCGATTGCTCGACGTCCACGTCCATTCCAAGCACCACGGCCACCGACTCATCCTGCAGGATCTGAACCTGCAGGTGGACACGGGCAGCCTCGTCACCCTGGTGGGTGCCAGCGGCTGCGGCAAGAGCACGCTGCTGCGCCTGATCGCCGGCCTGGACACCGACTACCGTGGCGTGATCCGACTGGACGACCAGCCCGTGCAGGGCATCACCAACGACATCGGGCTGATCTTCCAGGAGCCGCGCCTGTTCCCTTGGCTCACGGTGGCGCAGAACATCGGCTTCGACCTGAGCGGCAAGGGCCACCGGGATGCGCGCGTGGCCGAGCTGCTGGCCGATGTGGGCCTGTCCGGCTATGAGGATGCCCTGCCCAAGCAACTTTCGGGCGGCCAGGCCCAGCGCGTGGCCATTGCGCGCGGGCTGTTCCGCCGCCCGCGCCTGCTGCTGCTGGATGAACCCTTCTCGGCCGTGGACGCCTTCACCCGCATGAAGCTGCAGGACACGCTAACCCGCGTGGTGCAGCAGCATGGCGTGACCGTGCTGATGGTGACGCACGACCTGGACGAGGCCGTGTTCCTCAGCGACAGCGTCGTCGTGCTGGACCAGGTGCCCGGCCCGGCCACCGGCACGCTTGACCTCTATCTGCCCCGCCCGCGTCAACGTGACGACGATGCGCTGGCCCAGACCCGGACCCAATTGCTGCGCGTGCTTCAACAGGCGCACGCGCTGTAGGCCCACCATCCGCCTTCTCTCCAACCAGATCAAAGACCATGTCCAAGTTTTCGCTTCGCAAGCCCGCTCTCGCCTCGCTGGTCACCCTGGCACTGTCCGCCGGCGCCCAAGCCGGTGTCATCGTCAGCGGCGTCTGGTCGCCTGCCACCTGCGGCCCCAAGCCGGAAGTGCCTCAACTGAACCTGGCGAATGCCGATTCGTACAACGCCAGCGTGGCCAACGTGAACACCTACCGCCAGGCCATCCGCCCCTACGTCGATTGCGTGGTCAAGGAGGCCAATGCCGACATCCAGGCCATCACGCAGGCGGCCACAACCACCCAGCAAGGCGCCAAGACAGCCAACGACAAGATCCAGGCCGATGTGAAAGCGGCGGAAGAGAAGTTCAAATAAGGACACGCCAAGCAAGGACAGCCGGCGTCGCATTCCCCCTGTTCACGGGATGTCACCAAATTTCACGCATGTGAGAATTTGATGGTTACCTGTAATAGACCAATAACCGGGGGGCCTCGCTGTGCTGAGAGGATTGTTGCACCGTGTCTGCATGATTGGCATGGCTCTGTTGGTGAGCGCATGTGGCGGAGGCGGCGGTGGAGATGACCCGCCCGCCAACCAGATTCAGCCCACGGTCCAGCCGACGCATCAGACAGCAGAAGAGCAATCTTCCGGTCTCCGGATCTCGAGCAGCTCCGTCCTGCTCGCCAGCGCAGCCAGCCAGTCGGCGCAATCCCACGCGGCGGTCTCGGTCGAGATCCTGCGCTCGGATGTCGCGGGCTTCCTGGCCGGCTACGCCCCCGGCATTACCCCGCCTTCGTGGTTGGACATCCAAATCACTGGCTCAGGCAGCCAGCATGTGATGACGCTGATCGCCCGTCCCTCGGGCTTGGCGGCAGGCACCTACCTGACGTCGGTCCGGCTGGTGACCGGCACCGCGAACGGCACCCCCATCGGTTATCGGGACATCAACGTCCGCCTGACGGTGGTCGACCAGCAAGCCGGCCAGGCGCAGACCTTGTTCTCGCTGAGCAACGATGCGCTTTCCGTGCATGCGCGTCTGGGATCGACCACCGGCGCACCGATCCAGCGGCAGGTTGACCTGAACCTCAACCGCGATGATGTCGTTGCCCTGCTTGTCAGCGCACCACCCGACAGCCCCATGCCGTCCTGGCTGGCCGCCAGCACCCTGAAGGTGGGCACCACGTGGCGCCTGACCGCGAGCATCCTGCAATCGGGCTCTCCGGGCACGCAGGAAGGCATCATCAGGCTCGTGGCCATCAACGCCGACGGGCAGGTCATTGGCCACCAGGACGTTACCGTCACCAGAACGCTGACCAACCCGCTGGCGCTTTTCAGCGGCTCGAGCCTGTCCATCTATGGCGTGGCCGGAGCGAACATGACGCTGACCCGGTCCTTCCTCGTGCTGGGCGATGGCCACGAATGGACATTGAGCACCACATCCTCGGCCATCCAGCTCAGCCAGACACAAGGCCAGGGCACCCAGCTGGTCACGGTCCAGATGGACCTGAGCGGCCTGACGCCCATCTCCGGCAGCATCTACGTGAACGCGACCTCGAACCGCGGTGACAGCACCCAGATCGAGATCCCTGTCAGCATCGTGGCGCCCACCCTGTCCACGAACCTGTCCAGCCTGCTGATCTCCGGCATCAACGGCCAGAACCTGCCCGAGGCCAGCCTGCGCACCTCGATCAGCAACAACACGAACCCGACCGTCACCGTCACCACCAACAAGCCCTGGCTCACCGTGACATCGACCGGCAACAGGCTGGCCGACGGCATCGTGCTCACCGCGGATCCCAGTCAAGGGCTCCTGGCCAGCGGGCGCCACAGTGCCACGGTCACCATCTCGGTCCAGTCGGCAGGGCTGACGCTGACCAAGGAGATCCCGCTGACACTGGATCTCACGGCGGCCAGTTGGTCCGTACCCTCCAGCCTCGCCCTGGGGGGCACCACGGGGCGCGACTTCACCAGCCAACCCATGGGCATCACACTGACGCCCTTGAAGGCAAGCACTGCATGGCGAGTATCGAATGCCCCGTCATGGGTTTCGCTCAGCAAGACATCCGGGGTGTTCAGCAGCAGCTTCTCCGAGACGCTGTCCGCCACGCCGATCCCGTCGCTGGTGCCCATCGGAACCACGAGCGGCACCATCACGCTCACGACCCAGGTCAACGGTGACACCATCACCACGCAGATCTCCGTGAGCCTGGCCAAAGACCAGCACCGGCTGATCCCCCAAGACGTTGGCGTCGCCTTCACCAGCACGCCGCAGTGGCAGCGTCTGAGCCGCGAGATCCTCGTCCGCGACAATCTGGGCCAAGCCACCACCTGGACCGCCACCAGCAACCAATCATGGCTGCGGGTCACGGGCAACGGCCGCGCCGGAGAAAAGTTGACGGTCACGGCCGACCCAGCCGGCCTCGCGGCTGACCAGTACTACACGGGCACCGTGACACTGTCCGCCGGCACGAGCGACGTACAGGCCGAACAGATCCAGGTGGGCCTGTGGGTCGGTTCGACAACGCCCTCGGGCATCAGCGAGATCACGAACTTCAACGGCAATTTCGTGGCCGACCCGATCCGCCCGTTGATCTACACCATGCAGGGTGGCAGCGACATCGTCATCTACAACCAATACACCGGCGCAGAGGTGGGTCGAATCGCGGGCGCAGGCGGTGCACTGGGACGCGGGCTCGTCAGTCCCGATGGACAACGTCTCTATGTCGCCGACTGGCAGAGCATCGTCGTGGTTGACCTGGTCACCCGCACCGTCGCGAACCGCTGGAGCAACCTGGGCATCCATGGGTCTAGCAGCCTCTTCCTGCGCCCCAACGGCCGTCCCATGCTGCTCCTCAGCGACACGGTGGCAGGTTTTGGCGCCTACGACGCCCAGAGCGGCGTACGCCTGACCGGAGTGGGACTGGAAGGCCTCGCACTGACCGTGTCAGCCGACCAGACGGCTCTCTACGGCGTCGACGTCGGCGTGTCACCTGGCAGTGCCTATCGCTGGGGCATCGACCATTCAGCCGCGTCCGCAGCCACAGCGCTCACCGTCACGAAGACAGCCGAGCACTGGAACATCGGCGGCAACGCGTCGGATGTGGCGGCCTCTCTCGATGGCCAGAATATCTTCACGGCCGCTGGCGGTTACTACGCCTTCCCCGCGTGGGACGGCACCACCCTCATGCCACTGGGCTACCTTCAAGGCGATGCCTATCCCAACAACGTCGAGATCGCATCCGACGGCCGCCTATTTGCCGGCATTTCCAGCGGCTGGGACACCGACCTGTGGATCTACCGGCCAGATGGCTCTCTGCACTCGAAGTACCTGTTGAGAACCTACCAGGAAAGCATGCTGGGGCGCACCCTGAAGGCTTCCGGCGACGCGATGCTGGCCATCACGGTCATGGGCGACAAGAAGCTGAAGATCATTGCCGTCGGGCCTTGAGCGCCGCACACGACGGGCTCTTAGGTCCTTCCGCTATCCACGCAAGGCCATACAGCGGCAGCAACGGGAGCTGCCGCGTGCCTTGAAGCGCTGGGCGCGCCATGGGGGGGCAACGCAACCAGCCCTCAAATGCTGGAGCGCGGCGCTGGATCTCCCGGCAACCAGGCCAGACTACCAGGGCAAGGCGAGGCGGTCGCTCCTGAAGGGCATCTCCGCCTGAGACTTCTCGTCATCGCTCAGCTGGAACGTCAAGGAGGCCCGCGAATAGGCCCTGATCGCAACGCCGTTCTCGACATAAGGGCGGAACTTGGCTTGTGCCAGCGCGGCCAATGCTGCCTCGTCCAGACGCGGGAAGCCGCTGGACTTGCGCACCCCGACCGCTTCCGCATCGCCCTTGGGGCCGACGAGCACCATCAGCGCCACGACACCCTCCTCCCCCTTGGCGCGTGACTCCCTCGGGTAGATCGGGTTGGGCGGTACGGCATACGTGATCCCGGTCCTCTCCGAGGCGCCCTCATCCTTGCCCACCGTGACCGATGATCGATTCAACTCGGCAGGCACGATGTTGTCGAGCAGGCGCGCTTGCCTCCACATCATCGCGTTGGCTTGCGCCATGAACTGCTCGCTCTTCGCCGGCAGGCCTTTGACCGCGGGCGAACGTGCGAATGCAATCATCGCCTTGAGCTCTTCGGTGGTGTAGGTTCGCTGGATGAGCGAGATGAAGTCGTCCTTGACCGCCGCCCATCCCACCGTCGACGCCAGCAGTTGGCTGACGTTCTCTTCCCCGCCAGGCAGCCCTTTAGCGGTGAGGCTCTTGCCGATCGCCAAGGCATTCCTGTCGATGTTGTCCTTGATGCCCGTGGCAGACACGTAGTCCATCACGAGTTCCCGGGTGGGCAGCGTGTCGGCACTCACGGCCGTGCTCAGACAAGCCAGCAATGCTGCGCCCATGATCGATTTCATGAATCTCCCTGTAGTGAACCACCAGCTTACCGCGGCGCGGTGACACTTGGCCGGGGACATGCCGGCGAGCGACGGATCACCACGGGCTCACGCTGCCCAGCCTCGAACGCCCCCTGGGTGTGCAGTGCCAGGCATTTGCCGTTGCGCACATAGTTGAAGCTGCAGTAATGCGCTCGCGTGCTGGAACAGGCCTCGACCTCCTTGAAGCCGGCCTTGTACAAGGCGCCTGCATCCCCATCCTCGTTCCAGCGCAGCCCATCCGGGAACACACCGTAGGTTTCCCGAGGCTGCCAGCCCTCCTGGAGCAGTTCCGCACGGGCCACGCTCAGGGAAACCGTGCCGACACCTTGTTCCGACACCTCCGCAGCCGCATGCGCCGGCATGCCAAGCACCAGGGTCATCCAGAAAACGCTGGAAACAGCGAGGCGAGCGCGTGGAGAAGGGACGAAGTTCAGCGACATCATGACGTGGTTTCGAGTTTCGGTGCATTTTCTCGCATGGGCGGGTACGTGCCTCACACAACGAACCGCATCCGATGGCGCTCAATTTGATCACTCAATGAACTAAATTTCCCCTGTCAGCTGCCGAAAACACACCGCTGCCCACCGGCCAAAGGCCGGACCGTCTTCCTCGTCGCCGACGGCAGCACGTCCAGGATCCCGTGCAGGACGAGTGCGACGCACGGAGACAAGCATGACGAATCTATCGATTGGCAAGCGCCTGACCCTGGGGTTCGCGCTGATGCTGGTGTTGGCCATGAGCATCACGACCATAGGCCTGTGGCGCCTGCATGAAAGCGCCCGCGCCACGCGGGAGATGATGGACCTTCCTCTGGCGAAGGAGCGGCTCATCAACGACTGGTACAACAACGTGAATGCCGGCATCCGGCGCACGACGGCCATCGCCAAGAGCAGCGACCCGAGCCTGGTGGCCTATTTCGCGGACGACGTGGCTGCCGCAACCAAGATGTCCAGCGAACTGCAGAAAGCCATCTCCGAGCGCCTGACCTCCGACGAGGAAAAGGCCCTGTTCGACAAGGTCGGCGAACTGCGCAAGGGCTACATCGCCGCCCGTGACCAGATCAACCGCCTCAAGAAGGATGGCCAGGCCGAAGAGGCCAACGCCTTGCTGGACAGCCAGGCCGTGCCGGCCGCCAAGGCCTACATGGCCGCCATGCTGGACCTGCAATCCCACCAGCGCCACGCCATCGACGAGCGCGCCAAGCAGGTCGACGAGCTCAATTCGGCCAGCCGCACGCTGCTGCTGGCACTCGGCATCCTGACACTGATCGTCGGCGGCGCCTCGGCCTGGCTGATCACCCGCAGCATCACCGCACCGCTGAAGGAAGCCCTGGGCACCGCCCAGAAGGTGGCGGCCGGCGATCTGAGCTACCCTGTGCGCATCCATTCGAACGATGAAACCGGCGTTCTGCTGTTGGCGCTCAAGGAGATGCAGACCCGCCTGGCCCAAGTGGTGGGGCACGTGCGCGGCAATGCCGAAAGCGTGGCCACCGCCAGCGCCCAGATCGCCCAGGGCAACATGGACCTGAGCGCCCGCACCGAGAACCAGGCCGCCGCGCTGCAGCAGACCGCCGCGACGATGGACGAACTCAGCTCGACCGTGCGCAACAACGCCGACAACGCCCGCCAGGCGAGCCAGCTGGCCGTCGGCGCCTCGGCCGTGGCCGCCAAGGGTGGCGAGGTCGTGGGACAGGTGGTGGACACCATGCGCGACATCGACGCCAACTCCAAGAAGATCGCCGACATCATCTCCGTGATCGACGGCATCGCTTTCCAGACCAACATCCTGGCCCTGAACGCCGCCGTGGAAGCCGCACGGGCCGGCGAGCAGGGCCGCGGCTTCGCCGTAGTGGCCGGCGAGGTGCGCTCGCTGGCGCAGCGAAGCGCCCAGGCCGCGCGAGAGATCAACAGCCTGATCACCACCAGCGTCGAGAAGGTGGAACAAGGCACGGCCCTGGTCGACCGCGCCGGCAGCACCATGGGCGAGATCGTCGGCGCCATCCAGCGGGTCAGCGACATCGTGGCCGAAATCAGCGCAGCCAGCTCGGAGCAGAGCAATGGCGTGACGCAGGTTGGCCAGGCCGTGACGCAGATGGACCAAGCCACCCAGCAGAACGCCGCGCTGGTCGAGGAAAGCGCGGCGGCAGCCGAGAGCCTCAAAGGCCAGGCCCGCCAGTTGGTGGAGGCCGTTGCCGTGTTCAAACTGGCCGGTGAACCGGAACTGGCCTGAACAGCAGCCCGGCGCACGCTGCGGGCATAAGCTCATGAACAAGCCTTCCTTGGCGGAGGCACGGACGATTCCTACAGTGCTTGCATCACCGCAACTCACAAGGAATCGTCCATGGCACTTGCACTCAGCGGCGCTTCGCCACGCCTGGTCGCCATCGCGGCGCTCTGCGCCCTTGCCGGCCTGAGCCAACATGCGCAGGCGACCAACGGCTACTTCGCCCACGGTTACGGCATCCAGTCAGAAGGCATCGCTGGCGTGGGCATCGCCCTGCCCCAGGATTCGCTGGCCGCGGCCACCAACCCGGCTGGCACGGCCTTTGTCGGCAGCCGGCTGGACATCGGCCTGAACTACTTCGAACCCTCGCGCAGCGCACGCATCGAAGGCAACAACCTCGGCCCCTTCGGCAGCCTGGATGGCGAGTACAGCGGCAATGGCAAGCGCCGCTTCTTCATCCCCGAGTTCGGCTACACGCGCGTGCTCTCGCCTACTCTCAGCGCAGGCCTGGCGGTGTACGGCAATGGCGGCATGAACACGCGCTACGAGCAAAACCCCTTCAGTGCGCTGGGGGCCTCGGGCCGAGCAGGTGTCAACCTGGAGCAACTGTTCGTGTCGCCCTCCATCGCCTGGCGAGCCACCTCCGACCAGGTGCTGGGCGTGGCCCTCAACCTGGCGTGGCAACGCTTCTCCGCCGATGGCCTGGGGCCCTTCACCGCTGCCTCCGCGTCACCCAACGATGTGACGAACCGCGGCACCGACACCTCCAGTGGCGTCGGTGTCCGGCTGGGCTGGATCGGAACAGTCGCGCCTGGCCTGCAACTCGGCGCCACCTGGTCATCGAAGATCTCGGGGCGCTTCGACAAGTACAAGGGCCTCTTTGCCGACAATGGCAGCTTCGACATCCCGGCCAACTATGGCGTCGGCCTGTCCTGGCAGGCCGCGCGCGACTGGACCGTCGGCCTGGACTATCAGGTCATCGAGTACAGCGGCGTGGATTCGGTGGCCAACCCCTTGTCACGCTTGCTGGAAGGCCAGGCCCTGGGCTCGGCGCAAGGCCCGGGATTCGGCTGGAAGGATGTGCGCGTGGTGAAGCTCGGCGTCATCCACCAGTTGAACGCGGCCTGGACCTTGCGCGCCGGTTTCAGCCATGCCAGCCAGGCCGTGCCGAGCAACCAGACCTTCCTGAACATCCTTGCGCCCGGCGTGGTGCAGGATCACCTCACCGTGGGCTTCACCCAGAAGATCGACCAGCACTCGCAATGGAGCGGTTTCTACGGACACGCCTTCTCCAAGACCGTGAACGGCAGCGGCTCCATCCCGGCGAGCTTCGGCGGCGGCGAGGCGGATGTCCGTCTCAAGGAGAACATCCTGGGCGTGGCCTACGGCTGGTCCTTCTGATGCACGGAGCGTGTCTGTTGGACGCGCTCAGACAGCTGGAAAGAACTGGCGGATATCAGCCCAGCTGCCGGCCTTTCGACCCGTGATGTCTCGGTAGAGCGGATCGAAGGCCAGCATCTTGGTCATGACGACCGGCACCGCGCGTGGGTCTTTGGCGCGGGTCAATGCCGTGTTCTCTTCGCTGCATGCCAGCGCATCCCTGTCCACGACAGCCAGGCTGCGGCAGCTGTAAGGGCGGTGTTCATAAATGGAGCACCGGTTCTCCACCAGGAAGGGGCACGGTGTGTCCACCTGTCCGAGGGCCGTGTGCCGCCCGGGGGGCAGCGCCGCCGCGGCCCGGCCGGTCGCCGCGGCGATGTGCCTGGCTTCCAGATCCGAAATCTCCACGGGGATGGTGCGGCAGCAGGCACTGCACCCGGCCTTGCAGGACACGTGCTCAGACCTGAGCGCGCCAACCTCTTCCATCAGCATGTAGAGCTTGGGAAGCTTGCTGCGTGGCGAGGAAGCCTCCTTGCCCAGGTGATCCATCCTGCTATGCATCGACGACTTCCATTGGGGTGTCATCGCCTCTTCGATGGCCGCCAGACGGCTGCGAGACTCCGCATGGTTGTCAGCCTTCAACTCGGCCAGACGCTGCAACATCGAGTCCGACACGCGGATGTTGTCCAGTTCCATTGCTGCTCCTGAATGCTTTTCATGATTTTCAATGACACCATCAGACAGGATGTAACACATCGCATCCAGCACACCGAACCATCAGCGCCCATGAACGACCTCGTTACAAACCCATGAAAAAAACCCGAGGCACCTGACGGCACCCCGGGTCACTCCGGTTTGACGAGAAAAGCGGGCCTTAGAACTGTGGTCCGCCAAAACCTCCATGGTCGTCATGGTGGGCCGCGGCAGGCGCCTTGGGTTCGGGTACCTCGGCCACGATGGCTTCGGTGGTCAGGATCAGGCTGGCGACAGAGGCTGCGTTTTGCAAAGCCGAACGTGTCACCTTGGCGGGGTCCAGCACGCCTTGCTCCACCAGGTCACCGTAGGTGCCGGTCGCGGCGTTGTACCCCTGGTTGCCGGAGCCCTTGAGCACTTCGCTCACCACCACGGAGGATTCCTCACCCGCGTTGGCGACGATCTGGCGCAGAGGCTCTTCGACGGCGCGCAGCACCAGCTGGATGCCGGCGTCCTGATCGGGGTTGTCGCCCTTGAGCGCGCTTCCCAGGGCCTGACGGGCACGCAGCAGGGCCACGCCACCACCAGGCACCACGCCTTCTTCGACGGCGGCACGGGTGGCGTGCAGCGCGTCTTCCACGCGAGCCTTCTTCTCCTTGAGCTCGACCTCGGTCGCGGCACCGACCTTGATCACGGCCACACCGCCGGCCAGCTTGGCCACGCGTTCCTGCAGCTTCTCGCGGTCGTAGTCGGAGGTGGCCTCCTCGATCTGCGCACGGATCTGCTTGACGCGCGCTTCGATGCTCACCGCATCGCCCACACCGTCGATCAGCGTCGTGTTTTCCTTGCCCACTTCGACACGGGCGGCCTGACCCAGGTCGGCCAGGGTCACCTTGTCCAGCGTCAGGCCCACTTCCTCGGCGATCACCTTGCCACCGGTCAGGATGGCGATGTCTTCGAGGATGGCCTTGCGGCGGTCACCGAAGCCCGGTGCCTTCACGGCCACGACCTTCAGGATGCCGCGCAGCGAGTTGACCACCAGGGTGGCCAGCGCTTCGCCTTCGACGTCTTCCGCGATGATCAGCAATGG
This sequence comes from Candidatus Aquabacterium excrementipullorum, assembly GCA_019112875.1. GTDB lineage: Bacteria > Pseudomonadota > Gammaproteobacteria > Burkholderiales > Burkholderiaceae_C > Aquabacterium > Aquabacterium excrementipullorum. Next base: position 1,239 of record DXIO01000058.1, on the reverse strand, counting down.
CCGGCTGGCCTTGGCGACCAGTTCCAGCGTGGGCAGCAGTTCACGGATGTTGGACACCTTCTTGTCGTACAGCAGCACGAAAGGGGCGTCCAGGGCGGCGATCTGCTTGTCCTGGTTGTTGATGAAGTACGGCGACAGGTAGCCACGGTCGAACTGCAGGCCCTCGACCACGTCCAGCTCGTTGTTCAGGCTCTTGCCGTCTTCCACGGTGATCACGCCTTCCTTGCCCACCTTGTCGATGGCGTCGGCGATGATCTGCCCGATGTCCCAGTCCGAGTTGGCCGAGATGGCGCCAACCTGGGCGATCTCTTTCGAGGTCGTCGTCGGCTTGGCGATGTTCTTGACCTCGGCCACCAGGGCCGTCACGGCCTTGTCGATGCCACGCTTGAGGTCCGTCGGGTTCAGGCCGGCGGCCACGTACTTGAAGCCTTCGCGCACGATGGCCTGGGCCAGCACGGTGGCGGTGGTGGTGCCGTCACCGGCGTTGTCGCTGGTCTTGGAAGCGACCTCCTTGACCAGTTGGGCGCCGATGTTTTCATAACGGTCGCGCAGCTCGATCTCCTTGGCCACGGACACACCGTCCTTGGTCACGGTGGGGGCACCGAACGAGCGCTCGAGCACCACGTTGCGGCCCTTGGGGCCCAAAGTGACCTTGACCGCATCGGCCAGCACGTTGACGCCACGGACGATCTTGGCGCGGGCGTCGTCACCGAAAACGACTTGCTTTGCTGCCATGTTGTTACTTCTCCAGGAAATGATGGTGTTGAGTCTTTGGCGACGACTGGATCAGGATTCCAGAACGGCCAGGACGTCGTCTTCACGGATGACCAGCACCTCTTCACCTTCGACCTTCACGGTCTGGCCGGCGTACTTGCCGAAGAGGATGCGGTCGCCCGGCTTGACGGACAGGGCGATCAGGTCGCCACGGTCATTGCGCTTGCCCGGGCCCACGGCCAGGACCTCGCCCTGCTCGGGCTTCTCGCAGGCAGAGTCGGGGATCACGATGCCGCTGGCGGTCTTGAGTTCGGGTTCGCTGCGCTTGATGACCAGGCGGTCATGCAGAGGACGGATAGGCATGTGCTTGTTCCTGCGGGATGCTTACTTCTTGACGTAGATCTGGTCGAACACGCCGCCATCGGCGAAGTGCGTCTTCTGAGCCTTGGCCCAGCCACCGAAGGTGTCGTCGATGGTGAACAGGTTCAGCTTCGGGAACTGCTTGCTGTACTTGGCAGCCACCTT
>DXIO01000057.1 GCA_019112875.1 Candidatus Aquabacterium excrementipullorum | reverse complement strand
GTGGGCGATGTGATCGTGCGGGTGGACCCGCGCTACTACCGCCCCACCGAGGTGGAGACGCTGCTGGGCGATCCGACCAAGGCCAAGCAGAAGCTGGGCTGGACGCCCAAGATCACGCTGCCCGAGCTGGTCGCCGAGATGGTCCAGAGCGACTATGCCAGCGCCAAGCGTGACAGCCTGGTCAAGCAGGCGGGCTTCAAGGCCTACGATCATTACGAATAAGACCTTCCCCGAGGTCAGGCATCCTGGCGGTGCCGGGGTCGCCACCCCGGCCCGCACGCGCGCAGCACCCCCAGTCATGTCCACCCAGCTCCGCTCGCCGCACGCAGAACCATGAGTTCAACAACATCGTTTGCCCCTGTACCCCAGGGCGCAGATCTCGTCATTGATGTCGGCGCCAACCAGGGCGATTTCGCGCTCGAAGTGGCCCGCCGGAACCCCGGCCTCACCGTCCTCGCCATCGAGCCCATCCCCGCGCTGTGCCAGCAGCTGGACGAACGGCTTTCGGCCGAGGCCCTGGACAACGTCCGTATCGAGAATGTCGCCATCGACACCGAGGAGCGCGACGCCGTCTTCCACGTGGCCAACCACCACGATCTCGGCGTGTCGAGCCTGCTGCCGCTCAACCGGCAGGACATCGCCAAGGACGACTACTGGAAGAACAGGGCCGACCTGTATTTCGACCAGGACATCACGGTCAAGGTCGTGCCGCTGTCCAAGGTGCTCGCGCCGGTGCAGCCCCGGTCGATCAAGTTCATCAAAATCGATGCGCAGGGCCTGGACATCCATGTGCTGGAGTCCCTCGGCAGCTTCCTCGCCATCACCGAGGGCGGCATGCTGGAAGTGCCGGCCACCCACCGCAATGCCCTGTACGAAGGCGAAGCGGACGACCTCCATTCGGCGCTCACCTACCTGTCCGGCAAGGGCTTCGAGGTCTACGCGGTCAAGCCCAACGACCACGCCGCCAACGAATACAACATCTTCTTCTGCCGCAAGGGCCTGGACCCGGTCCACCTGGAAGACAGCCTCCAGCTGCGGGGTATCCACCTCTACGACGGCAAGCACTACTGGCACAACCCCTCGGATCACTGGGATGGCGACCCTTCCCCACGCAGGGCGCTCAACAAGGGCGTGGCCCCGCCGCCCCAATTCGACGACGAGGTCGATCCGCTGAGCCTGCCGCTCCACCCGGACCGCAAGGTCCTGTGGGGCGGGCGCTTTCCGCCGCTGCACTGGATCCCCGCCACCGAGCAGATCTTCGACCCCGCCCACGATTACCGGCTGCCGGCTGGACACCACCAGCATTTCGACCTCGTCTACCTTGTCGAGCGGGACCTGGCCACCATCAAGGCCTGGCCGCAGGTCATCGACGAAGCCCTTAGGCTTCTCAAGCCCCAGGGCATCCTGGCGCTGCGCACCACGAACACGCCCCTGCTGTCGATCTTCGAGTTGATGGGCTTCATCCACAGCTGGGGCGACTTCGAGGTGTGCCACGAGTCCGTGGACATCAACGGCGTGATGCAGATCGGCATCCGCAACCGTGCGAAGGTGCCACGCCCCACGCACATCGACGGCATCACCTTCGGCGTGATCACCGACGGCAAGCGCCCCGAATACCTCAAGGCGATGTTCGACAGCATCCGGGCGCTGGACAATCCCTCCGGCGTGCCCGTGGAAATCCTGGTGTGCTCACCCGATGCCGTGCGCGAGCAGTGGCAGCAGCAAGGCTACGACATCCGCCATGTGCCCGAGCCCACGGCCTTCGGCACCCTCGGCTGGATCACGAAGAAGAAGAATCTGCTGGTGGCACAGGCCAGGCACAGCCACATCGTGGTGGCCCACGACCGGTACTGGTTCCCCTCCGGTTTCCTGACAGGGCTGCTCAAGTTCGGCGGGGATTTCTCCGCCCTGGTCTGCCGCCAGACCACCCAGGACGGACGGCGCTTTCCCGACTGGGTCACGATGGGCGCGGAGTGGTCGTGGACCAACCCCGGCATGCTGGCCTACGGCGACTGGTCGCGGCACATGTACATCAATGGCGGCCTGATGATCGCCCGCACGGACGTGCTCAGGGAAACGCCCTGGAACGAAATGCTGTTCTGGAACCAGGCGGAAGACGTCGAACTGACGCGACGGCTGCGCCACGCGGGCCATATCCCCAGGCTCGCCCGGCACGTGCAAGCCGTCACCCAGACCGTGCGCGCCGGCTTCATGGGCGCGTTCTACAGCGTTCCCACCCACTACGGACGGCACCTGCTGCCCGGCGTGGCCGGCGCGGATGGCAGTGCGCGCGTCCCCACGTCGGACACCCTGTTCTACGCACCGCTGGGCCACCACTATCACGAGTTCCTCAGCACCATCGGCGTCTATGTGGACAACGGCTGGTCGCACGAGAAGAAGCTGTCGGTGCTCCGCCATGGCACCTGGGGGGAAATCACTTTCCACCCCAAGTCCAAGCGCGCCTACAAGCGCCTCCTGACACTGAGGTTCAAGAAGCCTCCCGCAGGGGCGACGATCCTGGTCAACGGCGAGGAGATCACCGACTTCGATGCGGGCTCCAAGTTCGTGCAGATCCAGCTCAAGCCCGCCATGGCCGCCGGCGGCAAGACATGCCGTGTCCACATCCATGCCGGCGACACCGATGTCAAGCTGCGTTCCATCAGCCTGTCGGTGACCGGCACGCGGCCCGTGAGCGCGGCCTATGCCTACACGAAGGCGCTGGCCCAGAAGTGGAACGCCAGGATCAGGCAGAAAATACGGAAAATCAAAAATAAATGAAGATTCTTTTCATCGTTGAATCTGACTTTCTGGAAGATCATGTCGGCGTCAGGCGGGTCATCACGCACTACGTCAAGCAACTGGGGGAGGCAGGCCACACCATCGCCATCGCGGCCATCCAGGATGGTGGCCTGGTGGCTGGCGAACTCACGGTCAACACCTCATCCCAGACGCAGGCGCTGTCGCACACACCCTACTGGTCGTCCTCGAGCGCAGAAAAGATCCAGGTGCGGACGCAAGCGGCCGTCGGTGCGCCCCTGTCCGTCAAATGGAGCCACCAGGCCGTCAACACCGATCACTTCGATTTGTGTGTCATCACGACCCCCTGGCTGTGCGCGAAGGGCCTGCCGCCGATCAAGAACTCGATCGGCATCGTCTACGACCTGGTCCCCAATCTCCTGGCGCTGGAATGCCTGCGCTTTCCGAGCCACATGGAGATCTACAAGTTCGCGCACGAACACAACATCGGCTTCAAGTACTACATCGACCACTGCCAGCAGGTGCTGTGCATCAGCGAATCGACCAGGAACGATTTGCTCAGGCTCTGCCCCGATGCGGCGCGGATCCCCCATCTGTTCGTGGACGTGCCCTTCCCCAAGGCCCGCCGGACCTCGCACGCACAGACCTCTGATGGCTCCATCCTCCTGGTCAACGCCCTGGACTGGCGCAAGAACTTCAAGGGCATCGAACGGATGCTCACCAAGGTCGCCGACCAGGGCAAGGGCCTGAGCATCACCGTGATCGGACGTGAGCGCATGCCTCTTAAGTACGCGATGCACTTCCTGCGCAGCCTGGAGGCGAAGGGCATGGCGGTGAACTGGTTCCGGGATGCCGAAGAATCACTGCTGCAGCACATGTACCACAGCTCCGATATGCTGCTGTTTCCCTCGCTGTACGAAGGCCTGGGGCTGCCCATCCTGGAAGCCCAGGCCTCGGGGTTGCCCGTGATCAGCAGCAGCAACTCATCCTGCAAGGAGGTGAACATGAACCCCTCGCTCACGTTCGATACGTCGGATGAGGCCGGCATGGTGAACGCCCTGATGTCCCTCACGCAGCGCGCCACCAACCAGGCCCCCTGGCTGCGCGGCACCGCGCTCACCGATGCCCAGATCGCCTACCTGTCGACAGCCAGCCAGGGCATCGTGCGCCCGCAGGCCATGTCACTGTTGAACTGACCGCCTCTTTCCAACTCCATTGCCCATGCTCAACATCGTCATCCCCATGGCCGGCGCCGGCAGCCGGTTTGCCAAAGTGGGCTACAAGGATCCCAAGCCGCTGATCCCCGTCCATGGCCATCCCATGATCAAGGTGGTAATCGACAACCTGCGGCCTTCCCGTGATCACCGCTTCATCTTCATCTGCCAGGAAGCCCACGTCGAGGCCTATGCACTGCGGCCCAAGCTTCAGGCCTGGGCCCCAGGCTGTGAGATCGTCACGCTCAACGGGCTCACCGATGGCGCGGCCCGCACGGTCCTCGCAGCGGCCGACCTGATCGACAACGCCGACCCGCTGATGATCGCCAACAGCGACCAGTACATCGACAGCCCCATCGATGCCTACCTGCAGTACCAGGACGATCAGAAACTCGACGGCCTGATCATGACCATGACGGCCGACGATCCCAAATGGTCCTTCGCCGAGGTCGATGCGGATGGCCTAGTCAAGCGCGTGGTGGAGAAAGAAGTGATCTCCGACGTGGCCACGGTGGGCATCTACAATTTCAAGCGGGGCAAGGATTTCGTGCGGGCCGCCCGGGACATGATCGACCAGGATCTGAAGGTCAATGGCGAGTTCTACGTGGCGCCGACCTACAACATCCTGGTCAGCCAGCAGGCCCGGATCGGGGTGTACGGCATCGGTACGGATGGCCGTGGCATGCATGGCATCGGCATCCCGGCAGACCTCGAACAGTTCCTGGCCAGCCCGGTGTCCCAGGCGTTGAAGGGCTGAACCCATGCAGATCATCAGTCATCGCGGCTACTGGAAGACCAGCCAGGAGAAGAACTCCGAGGTGGCTTTCGCGCGCAGCTTCGATCTCGGTTTCGGCACCGAGACCGATGTGCGTGATCTCAATGGCCAGCTCGTGATCTCCCACGACCCGCCCACCGAGGGCGCCATGGCCCTCGACGCCTTCCTGAAGCTGCACGCCGGCAGGCCCCTGCCGCTGGCCTTGAACATCAAGTCCGATGGGCTGGCCACGCAACTCAAGGCCGCAGCCGCCGCAGCAGGCCTCCAGAACTACTTCGTCTTCGACATGTCCGTGCCCGACATGCGCCACTACAAGAACGAGGGCGTGCCCTTCTACACCCGGCTGAGCGAGTACGAGCCGGATCCCGTGTTCCTGGACGATGCGGCCGGGGTCTGGCTGGACAGCTTCGAATCGACCTGGTTCAACCTGGACACGCTGCGCGGCCTGCTGGCGCGCCCGCTCACCGTGTGCGTGGTGTCCTCGGAGCTGCACAAGCGCGATCATCAGGCGCTGTGGTCGCTCCTGAGCCCCCTGCGCACAGCACACAATCTGATGTTGTGCACCGACCTGCCCGAAGAGGCACAACAACATTTCTGGAAGCAAGCATGATCAAGGCAGTCATCTTCGACATGGACGGCGTCCTGATCGAAGCCAAGGATTGGCACTACGAAGCCTTGAACAAGGCGCTGCGGCTCTTCGGCTACGAGATCAGCCGCTACGACCACCTCACCACCTTCGACGGGCTGCCGACGAGCAAGAAGCTCGCGATGCTGTCCGTCGAAAGCGGCCTGCCCCGGGAGCTGCATCAGTTCATCAACGAGATGAAGCAGTCCTACACGATGGAACTCGTGCAGACGCAGTGCAAGCCCATGTTCGTGCACGAGTACGCGCTGTCCCGGCTCAAGGCCGACGGCCTCAAGCTGGCCGTGGCCTCCAACTCCATCCGCACGACGGTGGAGGTCATGATGGAGAAGTCCAGCCTCGACAAGTACCTCGACCTGATGCTGTCTGCCTCGGACGTGAGCCGCGCCAAGCCCGACCCGGAGATCTACGTCACAGCCATCCAGAAGCTGGGCCTGCGCCCAGAGGAATGCCTGGTGGTCGAAGACAATGAAAACGGCATCCGGGCCGCCCATGGGGCCGGCGCCCACGTGCTCGCGGTCAAGGAGGTCCATGATGTCAACTACGCCAACATCACCGGCCGCATCGCCGAAATCCACAAAGGAGAGCGCGCATGAACGTCCTCATCCTTGCAGCAGGCCCTGAGCGCGCCGAGGACCACGCCGACAGCTACCCCCTGTGCCTGGCCGAACTCGATGGGCAGCCGCTGATCGAACGCATCATCGGGGCGCTCGACGCCTTGAGCCCGTCGCGCTTCATCTTCTGCTTTCGCAAGTCCGATGTGCGGCAGTTCCACCTGGCCGACATCACCTCGCTGCTGGCGCCAGGCTCGAAGGTGATGCCCGTGAGCGAACGCACCGGTGGCGCCGCCTGCACGGCGTTGCTGGGCGCCGAGTTCATCGACAATGACGAGGAACTGCTGATCGTCAATGGCAACGAGCTGCTGGAAATCGACTTCAGCGTCGTGGTCAATGGTTTCCGCCAGGGGGACTGGGACGCCGGGGTGGTCACTTTTCCGTCCATCCACCCGCGCTACTCCTATGTGCGCCTGGACGAGCACGGCCTGGTGGTGGAAGCCGCCGAGAAACGGCCCATCAGCCGCTTCGCAACGGCAGGCTTCTACTGGTTTCGACGCGGCGCCGATTTCGTCCAGAGCGCCAAGAGCATGATCCGCAAGGACGCCTCGGTGAACGGCTCCTTCTACATCTGCCCATCGCTCAACGAGCTGATCCTGCAGCAACGGCGCATCGGCACGCACGGCATCGAGGCCGCGCAGTACAAGCCGCTCAAAACCGCCAAGCAGGTCGAGCAGTTCGAAACCTCCCTCGGCAAGGACTATTGAGATGCAAGCCTACAAGCTCGAAGACATGGTCAAGGGCTGGTTCGTGGGAGGCTTTTCGCCCACGGTGTTCCAGACCACCGATTGTGAAGTGGCCGTCAAGCGCTACGCGGCGGGCGACCACGAAGGCGCCCATTTCCACAAGATCGCCACCGAGATCACCGTGATTGTTTCCGGTGAGGTCCGCATGGCCGGACGCACCTGGGGCCCGGGCGACATCGTCGTGCTCAAACCCGGCGAGGTGACGGATTTCGTCGCGATCACCGACGCCGTCAATGTCGTTGTCAAGCTACCCGGCGCTGGCAATGACAAATACTTGGCAGACGCGGCCACGCCCCCTGCCGGCGCGTGAAGGCACGGCCCCGGGCAAGGGGAAAAATGAGAAAATGCCGCTTTTCCTGACCCGAGCGTCCAGCCAGCCATGAGCCTGTTTTCCAGAAACATCGCCGAACACCTCGAGCTGCTGCAGCGGCTGGATGTGATCGCGCCCGACGTGGACCGATCGGGCGAACTGCTGGCCAGCATCCTCAAGGCCGGCGGCAAGATCATGATCTGTGGCAATGGCGGCTCCGCGGCCGACAGCCAGCACATCGCCTCCGAACTGACCGGCCGCTTCGTCAACGATCGGCGCCCGCTGGCCGCGCTGGCGCTCACCACCGACACCTCGGCGCTGACCTGCATCAGCAACGACTACGCCTACGATCAGGTTTTCACCCGGCAGGTGCTGGGCCTGGGCCGCCCCGGAGACTGCCTGATCGGCATCTCCACCTCGGGCAACTCCGGCAACGTCATCTCGGCGGTGCAGGCGGCGCGGGACAACGGCATCCACACCATCGGCCTGCTGGGCCGCGATGGCGGCCAGCTGCGCGACCAGGTCGAGGTGCCCATCGTCGTGCCCGGCAACGTGACGGCCCGCATCCAGGAAATGCACCTGCTGATCGCCCACACCCTGTGCGGTCTCATCGAAGAACATCTGGGCTTCGCCTGATCCCTGCCTCGAGAATCAACGTGAACCCCACCAAGAGCGAACTGGCCGGCAAGCGCGTGCTGGTCGTCGGCGACGTCATGCTGGACCGCTACTGGTTCGGCAACGTGGACCGCATTTCACCGGAAGCGCCCGTGCCCGTTGTGCGCATCAGCAGCGAGCAGGAGCGCGTCGGCGGCGCCGCCAACGTGGCGCTGAACGTGAAGATGCTGGGAGCCCAGGTCACGCTGATGACCATGGTCGGCACCGACGAGCCCGCGCGGCGCCTGCAGTCCCTGCTGGCCGAGCATGGCGTGGACACCCTGCTCGGCCAGGACGCCCAGATGCACACGATCGTGAAGCTTCGCGTCATCGGCCGGTCACAGCAACTGATCCGCATCGATTTCGAAAGCGAGCCCGACCACGAGATCCTGGCCCACATGCTCAGCGATTTCGAACGGGTGGTGGGGCAGCACGATGCCGTGCTGTTCTCCGACTATGGCAAGGGTGGCCTGGCGCACATCGGTCGCATGATCGAGCTGGCCAAGGCGGCTGGCAAGCCGGTGCTGGTCGACCCCAAGGGTACGGACTACAGCCGGTATGCCGGCGCCACGTTGATCACGCCCAACCGCTCCGAGCTGGCCCAGGCCGCGGGCGCCTGGTCGGGCGAGGAGCCGCTGGCGCAAAAGGTCAATGCCCTGCGTGAACAGCTGGCGCTGGACGCCCTGCTGCTGACACGCTCCGAAGAAGGCATGACGCTTTTCGACGCCGCAGGCGCCCTGCATGTCAGCGCCCACGCCCGCGAGGTGTTCGATGTCACCGGCGCCGGCGACACCGTCATCGCGACCATGGCCGTGCTGATGGCCGCCGGCTTGCCCCTGCGCGAGGCCGTGCCACACGCCAACCGGGCCGGCGGCATCGTCGTCGGCAAGTTCGGCACGGCCACCGTGAGCTACGAGGAGCTGTTCGCGTGAGCACCGATGCGCTGGTGGGCAAGATCTGCCTGCCCGAAGACCTGCCCCAGCGTCTGGCCGCACTGCCGCGCCCCCTGGTGTTCACCAACGGCGTGTTCGATGTGCTGCACCGCGGCCATGTCACCTGCCTTCACGAAGCCAGGCAACTGGGCGGTGCGCTCGTGGTCGCCATCAACACAGACCACTCCGCACGCCAGCTCGGCAAAGGGCCGGATCGCCCCTTGAACCAGGCGATGGACCGCGCCATGGTGCTGGCCGGCCTCGACAGCGTCTCGCTGGTGACCTTTTTCAATGACAGCACCCCGCTGTCGCTGCTGGCGCAGGTGCGCCCCGACATCTATGTCAAGGGTGGTGACTACGACATGGAGAAACTGGCCGAGACCGCGCTGATGCGCAGCTGGGGTGGCCAGTCCCTGGCCATTCCCTTCGTGGACGGCTACTCCACCACCTCGCTGGTCCGGCGCATCCGGGCGCACTCCCAGCCATGACGGGCGCCAGCGGTACGGCGCAGCGCGCGGCCTTCCTGGACCGCGACGGCGTCATCAACATCGACCATGGCTACGTCTCCCGCTGGGAGGATTTCGAGTTCGTTCCTGGCGCCATTGATGCCATGTGCCGCCTGCACGACGCGGGCTACGCACTGGTCGTCGTGACCAACCAGTCCGGCATCGCGCGCGGCATGTACACCGAGCAGGACTTCCAGACCCTGACGGCACAGATGTGCCAGCACCTGGCGCAGCAGGGGGCGCCGGTCGCCGGGGTGTTCCATTGCCCTCACCACCCCAGGGGCAGGCTGCCCGCCTACGCGCTCGATTGTGCGTGTCGCAAGCCACAGCCCGGCCTGCTGTTGCAGGCCATCGACCAGCTGGCATTGGCTCCAACCGGCTCACTGCTGGTCGGTGACAAGCTCTCGGATCTGCAGGCGGCCCGTGCAGCGGGTGTGCGAACGGCCTACCTGATCACCGGCAAGGACGGCGAGGAAGAGGCGGCCACCGCAGGTGACATCCCGCCTGACGGCGTGTTTGGCAGCCTGGCCGATTGCATCGACGCCCTGCTCGGACCCGCCCCCGAAAGCCTTCAGCCCACCAGTTCCCGGTAGACCGCCAGGTTGCCCCGGACCATCGACTCGATGGAGAAGTGGGACATCACCAGTTCGCGCCCTGCACGGCCATAGGCCTGCCGCTGCTCGGTGGAGGACAGCAGGGCCGTCATGGCCGCAGCCAGCGCAGCGGCATCGCCCGGCTCGATCAATTCGCCATTGATGCCCGGCCGGACGATCTCGGGGATGCCGCCGGCGCGCCCGCCCACGAGCGGCACGCCACAGGCCGCAGCCTGCAGCAGCGACACCCCAAGCCCTTCCATGAAGGCCGGGTGCACGACCAGGTCAAGACAGGGCAACACACGCTGCAGGTCCTTGCGGAAGCCCACCAGGGACACATGCGTTTTGAGCAGAGGGGATGCGGCGATGCGTTGCTCGAGCCTGGGGGCCTCGGGCCCCTGGCCGAACAGCAGCACTTTCAGCCCCGGGTGCGCCTTCACCACCTCGGGCAGGGCATCCAGCAGGGTCTGATGTCCCTTGCGTGGGATGAGCTGAGCCACCATGCCCACCGCCAACTGACCGGGTGCCAGCTGAAATTCCTGCCGGAACCAGTCGAGGCCGGAGGTGTCCGGCCAGTACTGCTCGGTGTCCACCGCGCTGGGCACGCACCGCAGCTTCCCAGCCGGCACGCCCTCGCTGGCGAGCACCGCCTGGATGCCCTGCGAAATGGCCACCACCCGGTCGTACAGGCGGTACTTGAGGGCCACGGCCCACTTCGATTCGGTGTTGTCCACCCGGCGGCTCAGCACGACAGGAATGCCTGACAAGCGCCCGGCAACCCCACCCCAGATGTCGGCACCCCGGCGGCTGTGCAGGTGGATCAGATCGGGTTTTTCCGTGGCGATGAGGCGGCGCAGCCGGGCCACCAGGCCCACATCGGCATCGCCGCCCATTGGCAGGGCCCGCACCGCCACGCCGCCCTGGGCCGACGCCTCCGCGATGGCGCTGCCTTCCGGGCAGGCCAGCACGTTCTCGACCCCCAGCCGTTGCAAGCCGCGCGACAGGAACACCACCTGCAAGGCGCCGCCATACAGGTGCATGCCAGACTCGACGTGCAGCACTTTCATCGGGAAGGATCTCCTTGCAACAAGGCCTCGGCGGCCAGCAGCACCCGCGCCACGGTGAACTGCCGCATGCAGGTGAAGGCACCCTCGCAGGTGGGGTGCCGACGGCAGGGGGAACACGACAGCTGGTCGTAGAGGATCACGGTGCTGGGCTGCGCCGCATCGAGGTAGGGCCGGGTGGAGCCGAACAAGGCCAGCGTGGGCACCGCGCGTGCGCTGCCCATGTGGGTCAGCCCCGTGTCCACGCCGATCAGCAACGCTGCCTCGCTCACGGCGGCCACACTGGCATCGAGCTTGAGGCCACCCACCAGATTGACAAGGCCCGGGCATTGAAGCGCGATGCGCCCCGCAGCCTCACGGTCATCGGGCCCGCCCAGCATCACCGGGGTCAGCCCCCGGCCCAGCAGTTCACCGGCCAGCGCCGCCCAGCGGTCCTCGAACCAGTGCTTCTGGGGTCGCGTGGTGAAGGGGCACAGCACCACGTACGCCCCGCGAACGCCATGCGCGCTCAGCGCCTGTCGCGCCTGGGCCAGCGGCTCCGCCCCGACGGCCAGGTCCAGGACATAGCTGCTGTCCTGTGCGCCCAGATAACGGGCCAGGAAGCGGTATTCCGCGCCGATGCGCACATCGGCATCCGCCGGGGGCTCGATGCGCTCGTGCACCAGCAGATGACTGCCTTCGCGCGAAATCAGGCCCACACGCCGTGGCGCATTGGTGAGCCAGGCGCACAGGCCGCTCTTCAGCAGGCCCTGCGCGTCGAGCACCAGATCGTACTGGTGCGATCTCAACAGAGCCCGGAACGCCCGGATCTCGCGCCACAGCGCCCGCCATTGGCGCTGCTTCCACAGCGACTGCCAACGCTCCCTGGGCCAGATCACGACCTCGTCGAGGCGGGGGTTGTGCCTGAGCAGCGGCGCTGCCGCCGACTGCGTCAGCCAGGCGATGTGCGCGTCGGGGTACAGCGATCGCAGCGCGGGGATCAGGCCGGAAGACATGACGACGTCGCCCAGCGCGGACAGGCGGATCACCAGGATGCGGCGGACAGGGACTGCGGACATCATGCAACCCCTGCGGCGACACGCCGATAGACCGCCACGGTGCCTTCCACCATGCGCTGCACCGTGAAATGCGCCAGGTAGTGCTGCCGGGCCAGCTCGCCCATGGCGGCGCGGGCCTGGGGTTCCTGCGCGCGCAGCCGCTCCACCTGCTGCGCCATGGCCAGGACATCATCCACCGGCACGAGCCAGCCGCTGCGGCCGTCCAGCACCACCTCGGGCACCCCACCGACCGATGTCGCGATGGAGGGCAGGCGTGCCGCCGCCGCCTCCACCAGCGACAGGCCCAGGGCCTCGCGCCGGGAGCCCAGCACATAGGCATCGAACGCACCCAGCAGGCGGGGAACGTCCGCCCGGTAGCCCAGGAAGGTGACACGGACATGCTCGGGCACGGACGCACGCACCGACTCGCCGAACGGCGTCTGCGCGTCACCGATCAGGTAGAGATGCACATCGGGGCCACAGTGCTTAAGGGCCCGAACCAGCGTGTCCTGCCCCTTGTCAGCGACGAACCGACCCGCGTTCACGAGGGCGAAGGTGGCCGGCGCCATCCCGAGTTCGTCCCGCAGGGCCTGGCGATCCTCCGTCGGCACATCGGGCACGCCGTTGTAGACCAGGGTGACCCGGTCTTCGGTCTGCCCGTGCTGCAAAAGCGCCTGCCGCACGGCTGCCGACACCGCGATGACATGGCGGCACCGCTCCATGTGCTTGCGGGCCGTGGTCGCATGGGCTGTGCAAATCGCGACCGCGCCCGGGCGGCCCCAGGCCGCCAGCCCCGCGTAGAAGGCCCCCCGGATCAGATGGCCATGCACGACATGCGGACGCCAGCGCGCCACCAGGCGCCGCAGTTTCAGCATCGAGAACACGTCGTACAGGCCGCGCATGGCGACACCGTGGAAGGGGATGCCCGCCTGCGCGCACCGCTGGGCGAGCCATGAGCCCGGCGAGCCCGCGCAATGCACCTCGTGCCCCTGCGCCTGCAAGGCCTGCATCAGCACCAGGGCATGGTTTTCCGCGCCCCCGTAGCCGTGGCTGTGCAGGACATGGAGGATCCGCATGCGGTGCTGGGCAACGGCGGTGGACGACATCAGGGCGGGCAAAGTGGAGGCCGGGTATTGTCCCTCGGTTTGAAGGCCAGCCCCTCCGTGGGGTCCGCTTCTTTGCCGGGGTGAAACAAAGCACCGCATCCGGCAAGGCACAATGCCGATCAGGCCGAATGGCGCGCACGGCGCCTCCCCTCCGTGCGGCAATGTCGATCCAGAAACCCCAGAAGAATAATGAAGACCATTCATTTCGACATCACGGACACCATTCGATTCTCGGAAAAGAATCACCGCGTCACTGGAATCCAGCGGGTGCAATTGCGCCTGATTGCCGACATCGTCGCCCTCGCGGGTTCATCGAATATCGACGGCATCGCCTTTTTCGACCGTGAGCGCGGCTGGCAATCTTTCGACCTTTCGTTCCTGCGAAGCGAAACCGAATTCAACGCCACCCGCTTCCTGATCAACACGGGGAAACTGAAACCCTCCCGGTTTCCCCCCCGCACCCAGATCCGGCAATACCTCGAGCCTTTCAACCACCAGAAGAAAACCCGGGCCCTGAAAAAGGCTCTCATCTACCTGCAGGCACTGTTCTGCCCGGAACGCCTGCGCCAAAACACCGGCCTGTGGAGCTACCGATCCGACACCCCTGCCGGCAGCCGTTCCACGCCGTTGCCTCCCCTGCGGCAAAGCGATGTGCTCGCCATTCTGGGCGGCAGCTGGGAAATTCCCGAAATCGAGGAACTGGCCCTGCGCCACCATGCTGCTGGCGGCCGGGTCGCCGTGATGGTGTACGACCTCATCCCCCACACCCATCCCGATTTCCAGACCGAGCATGTTCGCAAGCCATTCAATGCGTGGCTCGAAAAAACGCCGAGGTATGTGACGGACTACATCTGCATCTCCGAGCACACCGCCCGCGACATGCGCAGTTTCCTGGCGAACCATGCGTCGACAGCCCGGGTGATCGCCGTTCCTCTGGCGCACGAGTTTCCGGGGTATGCGCGCGACCACGAGCCCCGTCCCGGCACGCTGCAGCAGCTGAGGCACAAGATTCCCGGCCCGTTCGTACTGTGCGTGGGCTCCA
Organism: Candidatus Aquabacterium excrementipullorum; assembly: GCA_019112875.1. Taxonomy (GTDB): domain Bacteria; phylum Pseudomonadota; class Gammaproteobacteria; order Burkholderiales; family Burkholderiaceae_C; genus Aquabacterium; species Aquabacterium excrementipullorum. The sequence goes on along the minus strand of DXIO01000057.1, from coordinate 15,446 downwards.
TCGAGGTCAGGAAAAACGGGCTCGCCTTGCTGCAGGCCTGGGAAAAGGTCTGCCAGGTCCTGGGCCTCCAGGCACCGACCCTGGTATTTGCCGGCAAGATCGCCTGGAAGAGCGAAGCTTTCGTGGCCCATCTGCACAAGACCCGGTATCTGCAGGGCAAGGCCTTCGTCTTCGAATCACCCAGCGATGAAGAACTGGCGGCCCTGTACAACCAGTGCCTGTTCACCGCCTATCCCAGCCTCGCGGAAGGATGGGGGCTGCCGGTGGGCGAAAGCGCCTGGTTCGGCAAATTCGCCGTGGTATCGACGGCATCGTCGATTCCGGAGGTTTGCGGCCCCCTCGTCGATTACGTGGATCCCCAGGACATCGACGACATCGCGGCCAAACTGCTGCGCCCTCTGCAGGATGCGCACTACCTGGCGACGCGCACGCAGGCCATCGGACAGGCCCGGCTTCGCACCTGGCAGGAGGTGGCCGCCCAGATCCACGGCATCCTGGCGGACGGGGCCGGCCATGGGTGAGCGTCCACACCCCGTACCGGGCGTCTGTGTCCTGCACCCCGACATCAAGTCCAGTTCGCGCCGGGGCATTTACGCCTATGCCCTCTCGCTGATCGCGGGACTGCGGCAGGCAGGGCACCGCACCGCCCTGGCCACCGACCTGGCATCCGAGGACATCGCGCGTGACGCCCTGGCCATTCCTCGCGCCGTGGCTCACCCGCAGGCACGCAAGGTCAGCGCCGTGGCCGCGCTGCCTGCCTACCTGCGCCTCCAGTGGGCGAACCAGCCCCCGGCGCTCTCGCACCCGATGGACAAACACCTTCCACTCGAAGCGAGCAACGCCTACCTCAGCGAGGTGGACGAGTTCATCAACCAGCCGGACTTCTACGAGATCTGCCGGCTGGCAGGCAACAAGCCGCTGCTGCCCGCCGTGTCGCTCGACTTCATGGCACGGCTTGGCTGCAAGGTGGCCTTCACCGCCACGCCCATGGCCGTGAAAGGCACTGCCGTCAGCGTCATCCAGACGGTTCATGACCTCATCATCCTCAACGAAACCGTCCACGACCTCAATCGCAGCAAGTTCAAGCGTCGGCTGCAAGCCTGCATCCGCCACGCTGATGTGATCGTCGCGGTGTCCGAGTACACGCGCACGGAGATCCTCCAGCGCTATCCGCAGGCAGCTCAACGGGTGGTGGTCGCCTACCAGCCCCTGCCGGCCGACCCGCTGACCGTGCAGCACAGCACCGATCCTGTACGACAGGCGGCAGTGCTGCAGCGGTTCGGCCTCGAGGCTGGCCGCTTCATCTTCTTCGTGGGCGCCGTCGAGGAGCGCAAGAACGTCGCACGCCTCATCCGGGCCTACCAGCAAAGCCGCGCCAGCCACGACTGCCAGTTGGTCATCGCGGGCTCGCTGGATGAAGGCTACGCCAAGGCAGAAGGCATCGACCATCTGTTGAAACCCGGCGCCAAAGGCCCCATCCAGTACATCGGACGGATTTCCGATGTCGACAAGCTGTGCCTCCTGCGGCAGGCCCGCCTCTTTGCATTCCCCTCCATCACCGAAGGCTTCGGACTGCCGGCGCTGGAGGCCCAGTCCATGGGATGCCCCGTCCTGACCTCCAACACCTCGGCCCTTCGCGAGGTGGTCGCCGCCTCGGCCGGCCTCGTGAACGATCCCACCGATGTCGACGAGATCACGGCCGTCCTGGACACCCTGGTGCTGGACGACGACCTCAACACGCGCCTGGCGCGCGAGGGCCTGGTCAACGCCCAACGCTTCCACCGCGACCATTTCGCCGAACGCTTGCGCCACATCGTCCGCATGGTCTCTTGAACCCTGGCGGCACCGCCTCCATGCCTCCGGGTCCCTCCTTGGAGGCACAATGTGAAGTTGTCCTCACATGAACGCCATCTTGACCGATCGCCGCCCACGCACCGTCGTCCTGCACCAGTTCACCGGCATCGGTGACCTGATCTGGCACGTGCAGTATTTCAAAGCCGTGGCTCAGCAGAGCGCGCAGGGCAAGGTGACCGTCATTGCACAGCCGTCCACCATGGCGCGGGCCATCCTCGGCCATGAGCCATGGGTGGACGCCATCATCGACCACGACCACCGCCCCCGCCGGCATGACGGCCGCAAGGGCGCGCACAGCGGCCTGCGCGGCATGTGGCGCATGGCGCAGAGCCTCAAGGCCGGCGGCTTCGATCGGATCATCCTGTTCTCCGGCCGCCCCAGCCGGGGCCTGCTGGCCGCCATGAGCGGCATCCCCAACCGCCTGGGCTATGGCTACCACTGGCTGCAGCGCTGCTTCCTGACCCAGGGCCCCTACATCCCACGTTACAAGGGGCCGGCAGTCGCCGTCCTGAAAGAAGTCTCGGCCTTCGCCATCGCCCATGGCTTCTGCGAAGCACCCCTGGTGCCACGCATCGATGTGCCCGAACAGGAACTGGCCCTGATGTCAGCCCGGCTGGAAGGGCTGCCCCCCGTGCGCATCGCCCTGGCCGTCGGCACCTCCGAACCGCACAAGCAATGGGGCGCCGACCGGTTCGGCACCCTGGCGCGCCAACTCACCGAGGCGGGACGGGGTGTGGTCATCCTGGGAGGCCGCGCTGAGAAAGCCCTCGCCGACAGCATCGCCGCCCAGGTGTCCGAGGCACACCGCCATCAGGTGCACATCATCACCGATGCCAGCATCATGGGCAGCGCCGCCGCCATCCAGCTCTCCCAGGCCTGCATAGGCAACGACACCGGCATGGTCAACGTCGCCGCCGCGGTCGAGCGCCCCACACTCGTGCTCCTGGGGCCGCGCCCCCTGCTGGACCACGACCCTCTGCTCACCTCCCTGACAGCGCCCACGCTCAGCGCCGTGACCGTGGACATGGTCATGTCCGCCCTCGCCGCCCGCCTGCAGGAACCCTCGGTCGCCGAACCGGTCCGAGGACACAACGCCACCGCGTCATCAACAACATGAACCACAAAGAAACCGCGCAAGCACTGATGGTGTATGCCCGCCAGCAATGGCGGATGCTGTCGCTCTCCTTGACGTTTTTTGTGATCGGCTCCGCCTTCGAGCCACTGGTGCCAGCCCTGTTCAAGAAACTGCTCGACTCCGGCTTCCAGGAAGGTCTCAAGTACCCGATCTGGGTCGTGCCCATCATCATCGTCGGCCTGTTCCTGTCGCGCGGCCTGTCGAACTTTGCCGGCGCCTACACGATGAGTTCTGCCACGTCGGGCATCGTGCTGGCTGTCCGCCGCGACCTGATGCAGGCCCTGCTCAAGGCCGACGCCAAGCTCTTCACGACGATCAGCCCGGGTATCGCCGTCACCAAGGTGATCAACGATCCGCAGTTTGCCGCGCAGTCGCTCGGGGGCTCCGCGATATCGCTGATCAAGGACGCCACCACGCTGATGTTCCTGGTTGGCTACCTGGTCTACCTGAACTGGCAGCTGACCCTGCTGTCCATGATCGTCCTGCCGCTGCTCGGCCTGACCGTCAAGCTGGTGCAAAAGCGCCTGGCCAAGGTGGGCGAGGCCCAATACCAGGCACAACAGCAGTTGGTCAGCACGGTCGATGACAACGCCCGCGCCTGGAAAGTGGTCCGCACCTTCGACGCCGCCGCCTTCGAGCTGGACCGTTTCGAGAAGCAGGCCACCCACCATCGCCGCATGACGATGAAACAGGTCGCGGCCAGCTCGCTGGTCACACCCACCACCCAGGTGGTGGCCGCCATCGGCATCTCGATCATCCTGACGCTGGCCCTGTGGCAGGCCGCCCATGGCGCACAGACGGTGGGCGAATTTGTCTCCTTCATCACGGCTCTGCTGATGGCCGTGTCGCCCCTTCGCCATCTCACGGACGTGTACCAGCCCATCAACGGCGCCCTGATCTCCCTGCGGGGCGCGATGGAGCTGATGCGCGCACCGACCGAGCCAGACATGGGCACCGAAGAAATGCCCAAGTGCCGAGGAGAGATCCAGTTCAAGGATGTCTGGCTGGAATATGAAGGCGCAGCCATCCCCGCCCTCAAGGGCCTGAACCTGGACATCCCGGCCGGCCAGACCATCGCCCTGGTGGGCTCATCGGGTGCCGGCAAGACCACGGTGGTCAACACCCTCCTGCGTTTCGCCTACCCCACCCGGGGCGGCATCACCCTGGATGGCACGCCCATCGACAGCCTGAAGCTCGCCAGCCTGCGCCGCCACTTCGCGGTGGTGTCCCAGGACATCGTGCTGTTCGAAGGCTCGATCGCCCAGAACGTGGCCTACGCCAGCGCCGAAGGCGTCAACCGAGAGAAGGTCGAGCGCTGCCTGCGCGCCGCCAACCTCTGGAACCACGTCGTCACACTGCCGGATGGCATGGACGCCTCCATCGGCACCAACGGCAGCCGGCTCTCCGGCGGCCAGCGCCAGCGCCTGGCCATCGCGCGTGCCCTGTACCGCGACGCCGCCATCTGGATCTTCGATGAAGCCACCTCCGCCCTGGATTCCGAATCCGAGGCCGTGGTCCAGCGCTCCATCGAGGATCTGCGTGGCAACAAGACCCTGATCCTCATCGCCCACCGCCTGAGCACCATCAAGAACGCCGACCGGATCTTCGTGATGTCCGAAGGACAGGTGGCGGAACAGGGCACCCACGCGGAGCTGATGGCCCGCGGGGGCATCTACGCCGGCATGGTACGCATCCAGGCCGCCGATTGAGGTCTGCGCGCCTTCGAAACCCCCTGTCACGTTTTGTTGGAAAAATGCCTTGAATTTCAGGGCAAATCTCACTAGACGCCTGCCAGGTAACGTTTACATTCGACCTTTGGGCCGGTGTGGGCGTTCGCCTCGATAATCGGCAAAAGCGCTTTATTTCTATTCAGGACATGGCAGAACCCTTGGCGGAATCCCCGGGAACGCTGTCCGGCGTGGCCCGGGTGCTGGTCAATGCCGGCAAGCTCGACACCCGGGAGGCGGAAGACCTCACGCGCACGGCCCGGGAGCAGCGCCGCAGTTTCGTCACGACCTTGCTGGCCGCGGGCTCGATCAAGTCCGAAGAGCTGGCCCACACCCTCTCGCGCGCCCTGTCGGTGCCCCTGCTCGACCTCAGCGCCCTGGACATCCAGCGCCTGCCGCAGGGCGTGATCGACGCCAAGCTGTCCAACCAGTACCAGGTGCTGGTGCTGTCCAAGCGCGGCAGCCGCCTGTTCGTCGCAGGGGCCGATCCCACCGACCAGGAGGCGGTCGAGCGCATCAAGTTCGCCACCCAGCTCAACCCCGAGTGGGTCATCGTCGAGCACGACAAGCTCATCAAGATCCTGGAAGGCACCACGGGCTCCGCTGGCGACCAGATCGCCGCGATGACCAACGAGGATTTCGATTTCGACATCACCGACGACGCCACCGAGCCCCAGCAGGAGACGTCGGCGATGGCGGCCGAGGTCGAGGACGCCCCGGTCGTCAAGTTCCTGCAGAAGATGCTGGTCGACGCCATCAACATGCGCGCCTCCGACCTGCACTTCGAGCCCTACGAGTACAACTACCGCGTCCGCTTCCGCGTCGATGGCGAGCTGCGTGAGATCACCCAGCCGCCCGTGGCCATCAAGGACAAGCTGGCCTCGCGCATCAAGGTGATCTCGCGGCTGGACATCGCTGAAAAGCGCGTGCCGCAAGACGGCCGCATGAAGCTGAAGTTCGGCAGCAAGTCGATCGACTTCCGCGTCAGCACCCTGCCCACGCTTTTCGGCGAGAAGATCGTGATCCGGATCCTCGACCCGTCCAGCGCCAAGCTGGGCATCGAGGCCCTGGGTTACGAGCCTGAAGAAAAGGCACGCCTGCTGGACGCCATCGTGCGGCCCTACGGCATGGTGCTGGTCACCGGCCCCACGGGCTCGGGCAAGACGGTGTCGCTCTACACCTGCCTCAACATCCTGAACCAGCCGGGCGTCAACATCTCCACGGTCGAAGACCCCGCTGAAATCAACCTGCCGGGCATCAACCAGGTCAACGTGAACGACCGGGCGGGGATGAACTTCTCGACCGCGCTGAAAGCCTTCCTGCGCCAGGATCCCGATGTGATCATGGTCGGCGAAATCCGCGACCTGGAAACCGCCGACATCGCCATCAAGGCCGCCCAGACCGGCCACATGGTGATGTCCACGCTGCACACCAACGATGCGCCCACCACGCTGACCCGCCTGATGAACATGGGCGTGCCCCTGTTCAACATCGCCTCCAGCGTGATCCTGATCACCGCGCAGCGCCTGGTGCGCCGCCTGTGCGAGAACTGCAAGGCGCCCACCGAGTACCCCCACGAGGCGATGCTCAAGGCCGGCTTCACCGAAGAGCAGCTCGAAGGCGGCTGGAAGCCTTACCGGGCCATCGGCTGCTCCAGCTGCAACAACGGCTACAAGGGCCGCGTCGGCCTGTATCAGGTCATGCCCATCACCGAGGAGATGCAGCGCATCATCCTCAGCCAGGGCACCGCGATGGACATCGCCCAGCAGGCCCAGCGTGAAGGTGTGCGCGATCTGCGCCAATCCGGCCTGGTCAAGGTGCGCAGCGGCGTGACCACGCTGGAAGAAGTCATCTCGGCCACCAACGAATAATCCTCGACAGAGAACGAACCCAGACCGGAGCATCACCCTATGGCCACCGCTGCCCAGAAACCGCAGGAATTCATCTTCGAATGGGAAGGCAAGGACAAGACCGGCAAGGCCGTGCGCGGCGAGATGCGGGCCGGGGGCGAAGCCATGGTCAGCGCGTCCCTGCGGCGTCAGGGCATCCTGGTCAACAAGGTCAAGAAGCGCCGCATGAGCGGTGGCAAGTCCATCAAGGCGAAGGACATCTCCGTCTTCACGCGCCAGTTGTCCACCATGATGCGGGCGGGCGTACCGCTGCTGCAGGCCTTCGACATCGTGGCCCGGGGCAGCACCAATCCGCGCGTGACCAAGCTGCTCAACGACATCCGCGGCGATGTGGAAACCGGTACCAGCCTGTCGCAGTCGTTCCGCAAGCACCCGATGTACTTCGATGCCCTGTACTGCAACCTGGTCGAAGCCGGTGAGGCCGCGGGTATCCTGGAAACCCTGCTCGATCGCCTGGCCACCTACCAGGAAAAGACGCTGGCCATCAAGCAGAAGATCAAGTCGGCCCTGATGTACCCGACCTCCGTGATGGTCGTGGCCTTCATCGTGGTCTCCGTGATCATGCTGTTCGTGGTGCCCGCCTTCAAGGAGGTGTTCCAGTCGTTCGGCGCCGACCTGCCGGGCCCCACGATGATGGTGATCGCCGTGTCGGAGTTCTTCATCAGCTACTGGTGGGCGCTCTTCGGCTTCATCGGCGGCGGGCTCTACTTCTTCTTCCAGAGCTGGAAACGCTCCGAGAAGATGCAAAAGGCGATGGACCGCTTCCTGCTGAAGGTGCCGGTCTTCGGCAACCTGATCTACAAATCGGCCGTGGCCCGCTGGACGCGCACGCTGTCGACCATGTTCGCCGCGGGTGTGCCTCTGGTGGAAGCCCTCGATTCCGTCGGTGGCGCCGCCGGCAATGCCGTGTTCGCCGAGGCCACGGAAAAGATCCAGAAGGACGTGTCGACCGGTACCAGCCTGACCACGTCGATGCAGGCCACGAACGTCTTTCCCATCATGGTGCTGCAGATGGCCATGATCGGCGAAGAGTCCGGCGCGCTCGACTCCATGCTCGGCAAGGCCGCGGACATCTACGAAGAAGAGGTGGATGAAATCGTCAAGGGCCTGTCGGCCCTGATGGAGCCCATCATCATCGTCTTCCTGGGCACCCTCATCGGCGGCATCGTGGTGGCCATGTACCTGCCGATCTTCAAGATTGGTCAAGTGGTCTGATGTTCGATGCGTACCTGGCGATCCTGCTGACGCCACCAGCCCTGTTCGTTCTGGGCCTGGTCATCGGCAGTTTTCTCAACGTCGTGATCCACCGCCTGCCGCTCATGCTGGAGCGGCAATGGCGGCAGGATGCCCGGGACCTGCTGGAGCAGGGCGAAGAAGCGGCCGAGCCGCCGCTGACCCTGTCGACGCCTGCCTCGCGCTGCCCGGCCTGCAGCCACCAGATCCGCTGGTACGAGAACATCCCCCTGGTGAGCTGGCTGGTGCTGCGGGGCAAGTGCTCGGCCTGCCGCGCGCCCATCTCGTGGCGCTATCCGCTGGTCGAACTGGCCACGGGCCTGCTGTTCGCGGCCTGCGCCTGGCGCTTCGGCGAGCACCCGATCACCTTGGCCTGGTGCGGCGTGGTCGCGGTGCTGGTGGCCGCCTCGATGATCGACTGGGACACCACCCTGCTGCCCGACGACCTCACCCTGCCGCTGATGTGGGCCGGGCTGATCGTGGCCGGCCTGGGCTGGAGCAGCCTGCCGCTGATTGACGCGCTGTGGGGCGCCGTGGGCGGCTACCTGTCGCTGTGGACGGTCTACTGGGTGTTCAAGAAGGCCACCGGCAAGGAAGGCATGGGCCATGGCGACTTCAAGCTGCTGGCCGCGCTGGGCGCCTGGCTGGGCTGGAAGATGCTCCTGCCCATCATCCTGATCTCGTCCATCATCGGCGCGGTGGTGGGCATCATCCTCAAGCTCAAGCAAAGCCTGCGCGAAGGCCTCTACGTACCCTACGGACCCTTCCTCGCGGGCGCCGGCCTGGTCGTGCTGTTCGCGGGCGAAGCCCAAGTGCTGGGCTGGCTCGGCTGGTAAGCCGCCGGCCACGCCCCCTCAAGCCACACCGCCGCCGCCATGCCCCTCCAGACCATCGGCCTGACCGGCGGCATCGGCAGTGGCAAATCCACCGTCGGGCAGATGCTGACGGACCTGGGCGCCCACCTGGTCGACACCGACGCCATCTCGCGCGGCCTGACCGCGCCTGGCGGCCATGCCATCGAGGCCATCCGGCAGGCCTTCGGGCCCGGCATGATCGACGAGAGCGGGGCGATGGACCGCGCCCGCATGCGCACCCTGGCCTTCAGCGACCCCGGCGCCCTGGCTCGCCTGGAAACGATCCTGCACCCGCTGATCGGACAGCAGGCCGATGCCAGCGCCTCATTGGCTCGCCCTGGCCAGATCGTGGTCTTCGATGTGCCGCTGATGGTGGAATCCGGCCGCCGCTGGCGTGACAAGGTCGACCGCATCCTGGTGGTCGACGCCTCGCCCGAGACCCAGGTGCAGCGGGTCATGACGCGTTCAGGCTGGGTGCGCGAGGCGGTGGACGCCGTGCTGGCCAAGCAGGCCAGCCGCGAGCAGCGCCGTGCCGTGGCCGACCATGTGATCCTCAACGACGGCATCACCCTGGAAGAGTTGCGGCGGCAGGTCGGGGAACTGTGGGACCTGTGGAACAATCACCCCTGAACACCGTGCAAAGGCTTTAGGTGGCGTGTTGATCCTCTACGAATACCCTTTCAACGAAAGCATCCGCACGATGCTCCGCCTGGAGCATCTGTTCAAGCGCCTGGAACTGCTGGCCACGCGCGACGCGCCGGTGGACCACCACTACGCGCTGGCCACCCTGTTCGAGATCATGGATGTCGCCTCGCGGGCGGACATCAAGAGTGATCTGCTCAAGGAACTGGACCGCTACAAGAGCCAGTTCGAGAGCTACCGCGGCAACCCCGCCATCCAGGAAGCCGTGCTGGTGCAGGTGCTGCAGCGCATCGAGCATGCCTACCAGGGGCTGAACCAGCTGCAGGGCAAGGCGGGCCAGGCACTGTCGGCCAACGACTGGCTGATGAGCATCCGCAGCCGCATCAGCATCCCGGGCGGCACCTGCGAGTTCGACCTGCCTTCATACTACGCCTGGCAGCACGAGTCGCCCGCCCGCCGCCAGAGCGATCTGCAGCAATGGGCCGGGACACTGGCCCCGCTGTACGAAGCCCTGTCGCTGATGCTCAGCCTGCTGCGCGATGCCGGCGTGCCGCACATGGTGGCCGCGCCCGGCGGGCAGTTCCAGCACAGCCTGAAGGAAGGCCGCACCTACCTGCTGCTGCGCCTGCGCATCGACGGCGCCCTGGGCCTGGTGCCCGAGATCAGCGGCAACCGCCTGATGGTTTCCATCCGCCTGATGCGCCAGGATGCGGAAGGCAAGCCCAGGCTGGCCACCGACACCGACGCGGGCTTCGAGTTGACCCTGTGCGCCTGAGCGACTTTGCCATGGACACCCCCAAGAAGCCTCCCATGGTGCCCTGCCCCTCTTGCGGCGAGCCCCATCCCTACACGCTGGACAACCCCTACCGGCCCTTCTGCTGCAAGGGTTGCCATGCCATCGACCTGGGCGCCTGGGCCAGCGAGCAGTACAGGATGACGGCCAAGCCCAATCCGCAGGATCTGCCGGAAGATCTGGTGGATCCGGACGAATTGCGCTGACCTCTGCACTGCCGCGTCCCCATGGAGGCGGCTCGTCCCACAGCCTCTGTGGTAGCCAAGCCACCTCCGGCGCCGCCCGGTGTGCAACAAGCCGGATTAATCAGACATCGGGTCCCATTTCCTGGGTTTACCCGGCGGCAAAGCCTTTTAAAGTTTAGCCCGCCGCCTAGAATTCCCTGCGAAGGCATTATTACAAGCGGGACCCACTTCATGAACTTCGACACCGTATTGATTGCCACACTTGGCATCACGCTGGTGAGCAGTTTCATCGTCAGCGTTCTCCTGGTCCTGACCCAGAAATGGCATGGGCGCCTGTCACTTGACAGCGACACGACCGGGGCGCAAAAATTTCATGCCATTCCAGTGCCCCGCATTGGTGGTGTCGGCCTGTTCGCGGGCCTGGTGGCAGGTGCTCTCGCGCTGACTTGGCTGCCTCTTGAAGCCAGCCCGGGAAAGGATACCCAGCAGGTAATCCTGTTGCTCATTGCTGGGCTGCCCGCCTTCCTGGCCGGCCTCGCGGAAGACATCACGAAGCAGGTGTCCATCAGCGCTCGACTGCTGGCCACCTTCATTTCCGCAGCCCTGGCCGCATGGTTGCTGGATGCCCAACTCACGCGAGTGGATACCTTGGGGCTGGACGCCCTGATGAGCTTCGGCCCCCTCGCGCTGCTCTTCACGTGCTTTGCAGTGGGCGGCGTGGCCAACGCGGTGAACATCATCGATGGGTTCAATGGGCTGGCGTCAGGCAGCGTTGCCTTGATGCTGGCCGGCTTGGGCGCCCTCGCCTATTTTGCCGATGACATGTGGCTCGTGCAGATGTGCCTGCTCGGCGCTGCGGCGTGCATCGGCTTCATGCTGCTCAACTACCCATTTGGCAAGATCTTCCTGGGTGACGGCGGCGCGTATCTGGCGGGCTTCTGGCTGGCGGAATGCGCCGTGCTTCTGCTGAGCAGGAACCCCGAAGTGTCCACCTGGGCCGTGCTTCTCGCCTGCATCTACCCGGTGTGGGAAACGCTTTTCTCGATCTGGAGAAAAGGGGTCTACCGCAAGACCGGCGTGGGACAGCCTGACAAGGTCCACTTTCACATGCTGGTGTTCAGGCGGCTGATCGGGCAATGGGTCGGACGGCACGCACCCTCGTGGCTGCGCCACGGCCTGACCAGCCTGTTCATCTGGGCCATGGTCCTTGCATGCCAGGTGGCTGCCGTCACTTTGACAGGTCAGGCGCATCCCACGTTCGCGCTGGCCATCATCGTCTACGTGGCCATGTACGCCATGATCTATCGGAGCATGGTGAAAGGCTGCCAGCCCAGCTTCAGTGCCGAGCCCGACACGGAACGGGTGATTCAGGCCTGAAGCCCGTCAAGACCGGGCGCAGATGTCCGCGTATTGATGGTGGACGCGCTCGGCCATGCTGGCCAGGCTGAACTGCTTTAGATAACGCGCCCGGCCCGCCTCACCCATCGCCTCGCGTCGTTCGGCAGACATGGCCAGTTCGCGCAAGGCCGTGACCACCGCGTCTTCATCCTCGTTGTCGACCAGAAGGCCATTGCTGCCATGCACCACGAGCTCCGGCACGCCGCCGACGCGTGAGGCCACCACCGGCAGCCCGACCTGCATGGCTTCAATGATGCTCAAGGGCAGGCCCTCGTACGCCGACAGCAGAACCAATACATCGCACTCGGCAAGGCGGTCTCGGGCATTGTCCTGGTTGCCCCAGAAGGTCACCCTCGCCATGCCTGACGCGTGGGCTTGGACGGCATCGAATGCCGGGCCCGCGCCGAAGAACCACAGCTGCGTATCGGGCGCATTGAGCCGGGCGAATGCAGACAGCAATAACCTTTGAAGCTTGGGCTCCTGAAAGCGCGCGACCATCACAAAGCGACAGGCCCCGTCGCCGCGGGGCCGCCTCATCGGCGCATTGTCAGCAACGCCGTTCTGGATTGCCACCAGGCGATGCCGGGGGAAGAAGCGGCTTTGCGCCGCGAGCTTGAAGTCATAGGAAGACACGCAGATGATGCGTGCGGCCAGCCTGGCGGCCAGCGCCTCGGCCACGAACACCGCGTATCGCCGGCGCAAAGGCACACCGGGCTTGAATCCCCAGCCATGTGCCGTAAACACGGCCGGTACCCCCACGATCCTCGCGGCGATGCGCCCGAGCAACCCTGCTTTGCTGCTGTGCAGGTGGACAAGATCAGGCTCGCTTTCACGGATCAGGCGCACCAACTGGGTCAAGGCCTGGAGGTCTCTCCAGGGATTGACCGATCTCGCCAGATTGGGCAGCACGTGGCAATCCACGCCGATTGCGCGCACCTGCTCTTCAAGCCACCCGTGCGCCCCGACGACCAGGGTCATGTGGACTCGCGGCCGGAGCGTACGAATCAGATCAAATACATGGCGCTGCGCCCCGCCCATCTCGGACAAGGTGATGATCTGGAGCACCCTCATGGCCTACGGGTGACAAACTTGGCCTTGAGGAATCGCCCCAGAAAAGCCAACGCCCCAAACAGATACATGAAACCCTGGCCTTGCAGAAAGGCTACCGTACACGAGGTCATGGCGGTCCCGTAGGCTGCCGCCGTACCGCGCGAGGCCGTACGCCAGCAGCGGTATTGAAGCAATGCCTCATCCATGTTCTCGAAGACATTTGAAGGGTCCGCAGCCATGCGCACCCACAAGTCATAGTCTTCGGCGTGCAGCCCCGTGAGATAACCGCCGACCTTCATGACCGCCTCGCGCCTGAACATCACCGAGGGGTGGCAGATCGGGTTTCTGAAACGGAGCGCACTTCTGATGGCCTTGTTGGAGAGAGGGGGGGTCACCTTTCCCAGGCCTACACCTTCCGTGCTGATGGATTCGTAGGAAGACCCGCACACCACCAAGGCTGGATTGGCCTCGAAACGTTGAACCTGCCTTTGCAAGCGATGGGGTGCAGCGATGTCATCAGCATCCATCCGCGCAATCAGCTCATGCCTGCAATGATGGAGACCCACATTCAGATTGGTGGTCAGGCCCTTGAAGGCCGTAGTCAGCACGGTCACACGAGGATCGATGCCGCTGTACCGCGCCACGATGTCCATGGCCTGCGCCCCGTTGGCCACAATGAGCAACTCGAAATCGGGGTACTGTTGATTCAGTATGCTTTCAACGGCCAGCCTCATGTAGTCATCCGCCTTGTTGCTACACAACAAGACTGAGACGCCTGGGGATGACATCTTGGGGACATCCATATCACACGACATTCCAGGAGGCGGGCAGGAAGCCCGCCTTGGATTTCACAAACCACCGCAGCGGGGCCACCGTGACGCCATCTGATCCATGCCTGGCCAAACGCGCGCCCCACCAGCTGAAAGTGCTGTTGGCGATGATGTGATGCTTGAATTCCAGCATCAATCTCAATTCTGCATCCGCGTCACGCCCCTCGACAGGATCGATGAAAACAAGCTCCAGGGGCAATTGCCTCAGGTTGTGCCGGCACCATTCGATGTCGTCGGAAAATACGATGGCTCGCCGACACCCGCGTGCTGCACAAATCCCGGAGGCCTGCTGGTAATAATCCAGCGGCAGGACGCCATGGTGTTCGGCAGCGCGGGCATGGGTCGCGTAATCGCCACGTCGGACATGGAGTGCGACGTCATCGTCGCGTAGCGCGCCCACGTGCAGGCTTGCCTTGTCTTTCTCGGTAAGCGCGATCAGTGCCTGCCGCAATTCCTGCTCCACCTGCCGGACGACATCCTCGGACTGCCAGTAGCCGACGAAATACTTGGCAGCCGCCGCCCCTGCCGCGTCTACCGCCGCGCCAGACGACTCGACAATGATCTCCCGGCTTCCCAACAAGCGCAGCAGCCGCGAACTCAAGACATGCCTGGCCAGCAGCGCCGTGCTCGCTCGGCGGCCCTCCCAGGGCTCGCCTTCGTTCCATGAATATCTGTCCGCATCGGCAAATATCCGGTTCAATGCAAGCGACCGGGGTGGCGTGTACCTGCCCAGATGGCGAGCGTCCAGCTTGGCAGAAGCACCATTTTTCTCAAGGAGCTTGCAGAAGGCGTACTGGAACATCTGATTCCCCAGCCCGCCCTGCAACCGCACCAATTTCATGTCAGGACTTCCATTTGCAGAAATAGCGCGTTGACACGGCCCAGGCCATCAGCAGCGGCATCCAGAAGAAGTTGAGGTTGAAGAAGTGGTGGTACATGATCGCGAAACCCGACGCCACCAAAAGGAACGGCAAGAACAGATCCTTGACTGGATTCTTGTCGTGCCCTGGCGCGAGCCTGGCCACCAGGAAACCCGCAAACATGCAGCCGAACGCCACACCCACGAATGAGTAGGCGGCGTAAGTCGCACCGATAAGGCCGAGAGGCGAGGTCGGATCAGGAAAGCTGACCATCGCATCCTTCAGGGTCGAGGGAAGCAGCTTCTGAGGAACCAGATGGGAAATCAGGAAGATGATCTTTCCGCCCGCCTCCGGGTGGTTCATGACGTAGTTCGTATTGACAACGGGCGAACCAAAGTAAAGCCCGAGAACGAAGGTCATCAGGAATGCCCCGACATCGGCGATCTGCATGTCCGGATTGCGGATCAGGCGCGTGATGACAAAGATGGCCATCAGCACAAGGGCGGCCACCACGCCTTTGAGCAGGGTCGCCATGTTCTTGCCTTGCTCCAGGGTCAGCAAACTGGCCACGAAGAACAGCATGCCCCCCATCTTCGCGCTGGAAAGGAAGATGAACAGCGCCTGCAGCACCAGCACTGCCTTGAGCCCTCTGGCATCTTTCAATGGATGGGCTGCACGGTGCATGATGATGGACAGGTAGCCGCACAGCAGCTTAACGCCATGGACACCGAATGGCGAGGCATCCAGGGCAGCCTCGATATCCTGCGCCGTCACGGTCCCGGACATGATGCCCAGCACGCCCGCCGAGCCCATGAAATATTGGCTGACAAGGATGATGGCGAAGTTGAACGCCACGACCAGGCGAAGGTCATGGCGCAGGACCTCGGCACGAATGCCATACAGGAAGGACCTGTTCCTTGCGAAATCGGGAATCCCGACCAGAAAACCAAGCAGCAGGAACACGGCCGCGAGCGT
>DXIO01000056.1 GCA_019112875.1 Candidatus Aquabacterium excrementipullorum | reverse complement strand
CGACTTGCCGTTGGTGCCCTTGATGTGGGAGCCGAGGGCGCGCACGGGCGTCCAGTCGTTGCCCAGGCCGCCGGCGAACTTGCTCAGCAGGGCATTTTCCTTGATGGCTTCGTAGATGCCGTCGAGGTCGTCAGGGACGGTGGTCAGGTAGCAGCTGGACAGCTGCGAGCGGCGCGTGCCCGAGTTGAACAGCGTGGGGGTCGACGACATGAAGTCGAAGGACGACAGCACTTCGTAGAACTCGATGGCGCGGGTTTCGCGGTCGATTTCGTTGAGGGCCAGGCCCATGGCCACGCGCATGAAGAAGGCTTGGGGCAGTTCGATGCGCTCGCCGTCGACGTGCAGGAAGTAGCGGTCGTACAGGGTCTGCAGGCCGAGGTAGTCGAAGTTCAGGTCGCGCTCGTGCTTGAGCGCGGCGCCCAGGCGCGCCAGATCATACTGGCCCAGCTTTTCGTCGAGCAGTTCGGCTTCGATGCCGCGCTTGATGAAGGTGGGGAAGTAATCGGCGTAGCGCGTGGCCATGGCGGCGTGCGTCACTTCTTCGCCGAGGATCTCGCGGCGGATGGTGTGCATCAGCAGGCGGGCTGTGGCGCGGGTGTAGGCCGGGTCGTGCTCGATGCGGGTGCGCGAAGCCAGGATGGCGGCCTTGTAGACCTCGTCGATCGAGACGCCGTCGTACAGGTTGCGCTGCGTTTCGGCCAGGATCGGCGCGGCCTTGACGTCTTCGCCCAGGCCTTCGCACGAGGAGTCGATCAGGGCTTTCAGGCCTGCCAGGTCCAGGGGCACGCGCTGGCCGCGGTCGATCACGGTCAGCGTGGGCAGGGCCTGCTCTTGCTGGGCTTCGATGTGCTTGGCGCGCTCTTGCGAGCGGCGCTCACGGTACAGCACGTAGGCGCGGGCGATCTCGTGGTGACCGCCGCGCATCAGGCCCAGTTCGACCTGGTCCTGCACGTCTTCAATGTGGAAAGTGCCGCCAGCGGGGCGCGAGCGCATCAGGCCGCGCACCACGGCTTCGGTCAGCTGGTCCACCGTTTCGCGCACGGAGGCGGAGGCGGCGCCCTGCGTGCCGTGCACGGCCAGGAAGGCCTTCATCAGCGCGACGGCGATCTTGTTGGGCTCGAAGGACACGACCGCGCCATTGCGTCGGATGATCTGGTAGGCAGAGTAGGCCGACTGTCGGGGGGCGGCCCCGGTGTCGGCGGTGCTGCCGATCAGAACGGATGAGGGTGTGGACGTGGCGCTGGGCGTGGACGTTTGCATTGGGAATCCCTTCGAGAAAGCAGCCCCGGTGGATGGGTGGCGACGGGGGCTGCGAGGCACAACGGAGCGCCTGAAGGCGCGGTGTCTGCAGACACTATATATGGGGTTCGGTGCTCTGTTCAAGCACTACCTGTAGTGTCCGGAGGGGACTATAACGCCTTTTTTGCCCGACCCCGCGTTTGCGGGATCACAAGCGGGAAATCACTCATGTTGCGCACCTGTTACGCGGTGCGCAAGACCCCGTCCGGAAAGGCCGTGTCGGGCCATGCAAGTCGTTGTTGCAGGCCGGTCCAGTCGAAGGCGGAACCGGGGTCTTCCTTGCGCCCCGGGGCCACATGCTCATGGCCTGCGACATGGGTCAGTGCTGGCCATTGGTGCGCCAGCGCGCTCAGCAAATCCGACAGTGCCGCGTACTGGGCCGGCTCGAAGGCATGGTGTTCCAGACCTTCGAGTTCGATGCCGATCGAATAATCGTTGCAGTTGTCCCGCCCCTGCCATGACGAGCGGCCGGCATGCCAGGCGCGGTCGTGCACGGAGACGAACTGGACCACCTCGCCATCGCGTCGGATCAGGAAATGGGCAGAGACTTCCAGGCCCTCGATCTGCTGGAAGTAGGGATGGGCCTGCCAGTCCAGCTGGTTGGTGAAGAGTTGTTCGATTTCCGGGCCGCCGTACTGGCCAGGCGGCAGGCTGACGGAGTGCACGACGGCCAGATCGATGGCGGTGCCCGAAGGGCGAGGGCCGTGATTGGGCGAGGGTACATGGCGGGCGGGCAGGAACCAGCCGTCGCGCCAGGGCGTGGCCTGCGGCGTGTTCATGTCAGCGGATCGTGCTCGGTGTCACCGGGGTCGAAGCGCTCTCCCAGTTCGACACCCTGCGTGGTGACATGCACGCCCAGGCGCGCCATGCGGTAGCGCATCTGACGCAGCGACAGGCCGAGGCTGGCGCCGGCGGCAGTGCGGTTGAGTCGGTGCTTCTCCAGGGCCTTCACCAGGATGTCCCGCTCGATCTGGTCGAGGTGGGCGGCCAGGTCGGTGGGCAAGGGTGCGGTGGCCAAGGCCTGCACCGGGTCTTCGTATCCGCGGGAGACGACCTGGGGCGTTGACGGCGCGGACGCAGGCGGAACGAAGGCAGGCTCTGCCATGGGCGTGGCGATCGGGGCATCGTGCGCGGCCGGCGAGCTCCCGCCTGGCAGGCCCAGATCCTCCGCTTCGATGGCGTGGTGGGTGCTGAGGGCCACGGCGCGGTGCAGGATGTTCTCGAGTTCGCGCACGTTGCCCGGAAACCCGTAGTGCCGGAGCGCCTCCTCGGCTGACGGGCGAAGTTGCGGTGCCGGGCCATGGCTGCTTTCGGCGGCGAGCCGGCGCAGCACCTGTTCGCAGATCAGTGGGAGATCCTCCATGCGGTCGCGCAGGGCGGGCAGGGGGATCTGGATCACGTTGAGTCGGTAGAACAAATCCTGGCGGAAGCGTCCAGCCTGAACCTCCCGGGCCAGATCCTTGTGGGTGGCACTGATGATGCGCACATCCACGGGGATCTCGCCGATCGCGCCGACGGGGCGCACGGCCCGCTCTTGAATGGCCCGCAGCAGCTTGGATTGCATGGGCAACGGCAGGTCGCCGATCTCGTCGAGGAAGAGCGAGCCTCCGCGTGCGGCCTGGAAGAAGCCCTCGCGATCTTCCTGGGCGCCGGTGAAGGCGCCTTTGCGGTAACCGAAGAATTCGGCCTCCAGCAGTTGCTCCGGGATCGCTCCGCAGTTGACGGCCACGAAGGGTTGGCCATGCCGGGTGCTGACATCGTGGATGGCGCGCGCGACCAGTTCCTTGCCGGTGCCCGATTCGCCCCAGAGCAGCACGGGGGCCATGCTGCGGGAAACCTTTTCGATCAGTTGGCGAACGTGGTCGATGGCGCGCGATCGGCCGGTGAGCCGGGCCAACGCGGCGCTGGCCACCGGCAGCGGGGCGCTGGCTGGCGCGGTGGGGGTGACCGGCGCGGCCTCGGCGCGCGGGGGCTCGGCAGCGCCGGGTGATGGCGCAAGCCGCTTGGCCAGGCCCAGTTCGCGCAGCGCGGGGGCCACGGTGTCCTTGGAGGCGAGCGCAGCGGCCACCACGGCGCGGAACTGCTTGAGGTCGACCGGCTTGGTCAGGTAGTCGAATGCGCCGGCCTTGAGGGCTTCGACGGCGTTCTCCGCCGAGCCGTAGGCGGTGATGACGATGGCCTTCTCGCGGCGGCCCAGGGATTCGATGTGGCGCAGCACGTCCAGGCCGGTGCCGTCAGGCAGGCGCATGTCGGTGATGATGGCGTCGAAAGCATGTTCCTGCAGCGTCAGGCGGGCATCGTCCACACTGGCGGCAGTCTCGACGTGGTAGCCGTCGCGCAGCAGCGTGAGTTCGTACAGGGTGCGCAGGTCGGGCTCGTCGTCCACGACCAGGAGGCGGCTGGGGGCGGCGTTGGAACTCATGGGGCGGCGTGGGCGAACTCTGCCAGGGGCATGAGGATGTAGAACTCGTTGCGGTGGCGCTGCGTGGGCGGGTGGGCGCGGAAGTCGATGGAGGCGCCGTGCCGCTCGCACAGTTCACGGCAAATGTACAGGCCCAGGCCGGTGCCGCGGCTGCGGGTGGAGAAGAAGGGCTCGAACAGCGAGCGCTCGATCTGGCCTTCGATCACCAGCCCGTCGCTGAAGACGGAGACCAGGGCCTGCGGCGTCTGGTCCTGCAGCATCAGCAACTGGGCATCGACCCGGATGGCGCCGGGTTGGCTGCTGCCATGGCGCAAGGCGTTGTCGAGCAGGTTGACCAGCACGCGTCGAAAGTGCTCCGGCTCGAACAGCACGCGCGCCGGGGCGCTCACATCGCGCGGGGGCAGGCCGCTGGTGTCGAGCTTGAGCAGCGAGGCATTGGCGGCCACCGGGTGCAGCTTGAGCCATTCGTCGACCACGGCGCGCACCAGGCGCTCCAGGTCGATGGCGGGTGCCTGGGCGCGGGCACCGGGGGCCACGGCGAGGATGTCGTCGACGATGCGCTTGAGGCGCTCGACATTGTCGGCCACCATGCCGGTGAGGCGTTGCTGTGGCGCGCTGGTGGCGTCTTCGGCCAGCAGGGCGTTGGCCTGCGCGATGGCGGCCAGCGGGTTGCGGATCTCGTGCGCGATGCCGGCGGACATGCGGCCCATGGCCGCCAGCTTGTCCTGCCTGACACGGGCCTGGATGACACGCATGTCTTCGAGGAACACGACACAGACATCATCCTGGTTGCTGGCATCGCGACCACGGGTGAACTTGAGCCGCATGCGCAGCGCGCGCCGGGTGTGGTCGTCGAAGGTGAGTTGCAGTTCGCGGCTGTCGTCAAGGCGGCGTGGCTGGGCAAACGCCTGTTCGATGGCCTTCACCAGGGCTTCCCAGGCGGGCACCCCACGCAGCTGGAAAGGCGCAGAAGGCGTCAGGCCATGGGCGGAGAGCAGCCGGCGTGCCGAAGGGTTGGCGGTGCGCACGCGGCCCTGGCGGTCCACGGCCAGCACACCTTCGGGCATCTCCTCGATCACCAGCCGGTTCAGCTGGGCCTGCTGGCGCGCCAGCTCCATGCTGCCGCGCGCACTGCGCTGTTCACGCGCCAGCCGGGAGGACAGCTCGCTCACCAGAAGCGCCACGGCAAACAGCCCGAACCCCGTCAGCCCCGCGGGGGTGAGCGAGGTGGTGAGGTTGTCTCTGAGCACCCCCTCGACGACCGCTCCGGCCAGCAGGATCAGGGTGGCGGCGGCGGCGGCGGCCAGCGCCATGAAGCGCGGCATGAACACGCCGGTCATCAGCACGGGCAGGGCCATCAGCGCGGCCGTGTTGATGTTGAAACCGCGGTCCAGGAAGCTGAGGATGGCGAAGCTGCCCAGGTCCACGCCCACCGTGGCCAGGGCCTGGCGTTTGGACAGGTGCAAATCGGGATCGAGCCGCTGGATGCGTTGCGAGGGCCACCACCACCACAGCACCGACAGCGCCGCATAGCCGATGGCCACGGTCAGGATCTGTGGGTTGATGCTCCGGTTGAGCAGGGCCGAGGTCACCAGGCCGACGATGAGCAGCACACCGAGTGCCGCGCGGGCGGCCAGGAAGGCGCGGTACATCCGGGCGTAGGGAGAGCCTTCGAGTCGGGTCGAACGCCCGGTATCGGCGGCGCCATCCGTGGGGCCCTTCCACCACCGAGCCGCTTCTTCCTGTGGCGGGGCAGGCGGGGCCACACTGTCGCCCAGTTCGCTGAACCAGGAGGCGGCGCCGTCGGCGGACTGTGTGGTGGCCATGTCGGCCGGTAGCGGGGCGGGGCGGCTGCTCATGGATGAGGGATGCTCATTCAGGACGCGGTCGCGCGTGGTCCCAGGCGGCGATGCTCAGCCCCGCAGAAAAGCAGGCCAGGGCCATGTTCGGGGGCCGGCAGGGCCTCACCGCGTGGCAGGTGAACCCCGCAGTGGGCGCAGGGCACCATGTCCTGGGGGCGTGAAGCCTTGGTGGCGGTGTCTTGTGCCGGCTTGCCGGGTGCTGGCGCGCGCCGCGTCGGGCCGCGAAGCCTGGACAGCGGCCCCCACAGCACCGCAACGATCAACAGCAAGAGCAGCAGGAACTTGGTCATCTCGACAACACAACGAGGGCCGAAAGCACGGCCATGTTCAGGTGCTCAGCGAGGGGCGGTGCAAGACCACCTCCATCACGAAGCGCGACCCCACATAGGCCAGCAGCAGGAGGGCGGAGCCCGCATAGAGCCAGCTGATGGCGGTCTTGCCACGCCAGCCCAGCCAGTGCCGGCCAGTCAGCAGCACGGCGAAGACCACCCACGACATGATGGAAAACAAGGTCTTGTGGTCCCAGCGCCAGGGATTGGCGAACAGGGTACCCAGCACCAGGGTCATCGTCAGCACGATGAACCCGGCCAGCACGAAGCGCAGCGTGAGCGATTCGAGTTTGAGCAGCGGGATGCCCGGAGATTTGCGCACGGTGCCCAGCGTCTTGTCGCGCAGGCGGCGCTCGGCCAGGCGCCACATCACGGCATGCAGCAGGGCCGCGCCGAACAGCCCATAGGACGCGATGCCCAGCACCCAGTGCAACGGCGCCAGGCCATGTTCGATGGCGGGATGATCCTGGCCCGGGTAGAGGCAGGCCAGCACCACGGCCGTGGCCGCCAGCCCGGCCAGGCTGCGCCGGATCACGGGTGAATCCAGTTGCAGGCGTTCCCAGGCATAGATGGCCAGCACCAGCCAGAAGGTGACCGACAGCGCCGGCGCGAAGCCGAAACGGGCCACCGGCACGGGTGCGCTCCAGTCGAACGCCTCGGAAATGATGGCCACGGCATGTGCTGCCCAGCCGAAGGCCAGCAGCCACCAGGCCTGGTCTGGACGGTGGGTTTCCGCAGGCTGGGTTTCCGGCGCCGGACGCGCGGGCCACAAGGCGGCCAGACCGTAAGCGCCTGCCGCCAGTGCGGTGGCCACCAGGGGCAGCAGGGTGGGCGATAAAATCATCCTCAGAGTGTACGGTCGTTGGCCCGCGATGTTCGTGGCGCCCGACCCCAAGTTTCACGAGACGCCATGGCATCCACCCTTACCGATCGCCTGAGCCGCCTGGTCAAGACCATGCGCGGCCAGTCCCGCATCAGCGAATCCAACGTGCAGGACATGCTGCGCGAAGTGCGCATGGCGCTGCTGGAGGCCGACGTGGCCCTGCCGGTGGTGCGCGACTTCATTGCCCGCGTGAAGGACAAGGCCCTGGGCCAGGAGGTCGTGGCCTCGCTGACTCCGGGCCAGGTGCTCGTCAGCATCGTTCACAAGGAGCTCGCCGCCACCATGGGCGAGGGCGTGGCGGACCTGAACCTCGCCACCCAGCCGCCAGCCGTGATCCTGATGTCCGGCCTTCAGGGCTCGGGCAAGACGACCACCACCGCCAAGCTGGCCAAGCACCTGATCGAAAAGCGCAAGAAGAAGGTGCTGACGGTCTCCGCCGATGTCTACCGCCCTGCCGCCATCGAGCAGCTCAAGACGGTGACCAGGCAGGCTGGCGCCGAGTGGTTCCCGTCGACGCCCGACCAGAAGCCGCGCGACATCGCCCTGGCTGCGCTGGACCACGCACGTCGCCACTATTTCGACGTGCTGCTGGTGGACACGGCCGGTCGCCTGGCCATCGACGAAGCGCTGATGGCCGAGATCAAGGACCTGCATGCCGCGATCAATCCGGTCGAGACGCTGTTCGTGGTCGACGCCATGCAGGGCCAGGATGCCGTCAACACCGCGCGGGCCTTCAAGGAGGCCCTGCCGCTGACGGGGGTTGTGCTGACCAAGACCGATGGTGATTCTCGCGGTGGTGCGGCCCTGTCCGTGCGGCAGGTGGCCGGTGCGCCGATCAAGTTCGCCGGCGTGTCCGAGAAGATCGACGGCCTGGAAGTGTTCGACGCCGAGCGCCATGCTGGCCGCGTGTTGGGCATGGGCGACATCGTTGCCCTTGTCGAAGAAGTCCAGAAGGGAGTCGACCTGGAGGCCGCGCAGAAGCTGGCCGAGAAGGTCAAGTCCGGTGCCGCCTTCGATCTGAACGACTTCCTCGCGCAGATCTCGCAGATGAAGAAGATGGGCGGGCTCTCGTCGCTGATGGACAAGCTGCCCACCGAGCTGGCCGCCAAGGCCGGCCAGGCCGACATGGACAAGGCCGAGCGCGATGTGCGCCGCATGGAAGGCATCATCAATTCGATGACCACCCTGGAGCGCCGCAAGCCCGAACTGATCAAGGCCAGCCGCAAGCGCCGCATCGCCGCTGGCGCCGGTGTGCAGGTTCAGGAGGTGAACCGCCTGCTCAACCAGTTCGACCAGATGCAGACCATGATGAAGAAGATGAAGGGCGGCGGCCTGATGAAGATGATGAAGCGCATGGGCGGCATGAAAGGCCTACCGGGGATGCGTTGATTGCCACCGCGGCGGCGTGCTGTTAGGCTGCCTTTTTGGTTTCCTGACCTTCGTTGACCGTGAGTGATTCCCTCGTTCCCCTTTTGATGGTGCTGTTGCTGCTCCTGCTGGCCGGGGGCGGGGTGCTGCTCTGGCGCCGCCGGCAAGGCGCTGGCCTGTCAGGGGGGCAGCGCGGCGGCAGCCGCCAGGCGCAGGCCGAAGAGCTCGACACGGTCGCGTCCTGGGAGCCCAGCGCCACGCGACTGCTGGCCGGCCCCGAACGCGAGGCCTACCAGACGCTGCGCCGGGCCTTGCCCGAGCACATGATCCTGGCCCAGGTGCCGCTGGCCCGTTTCATCAAGGTGCCCACGCGCAACTCCTACGCTGAATGGATGCGACGGGTGGGCGGGCTGTGCGCCGACATCGTCGTGTGCGATGCCACGTCACAAGTGATCGCGGTGGTGGAGGTGCGCAACCCCATCGGCCGCGACAAGGAACGTGCCCAGCGCCGCCAGGCCCGCATGGACCGGGTGCTCGAAGCCGCCGGCATTCCGGTGCACGTGTGGCTGGAAGGCGCCTTGCCCGGCCCGGCCGTGGCACGGGAAACCGTGCTGGGCGGTCCCATGGTCTTCATGACCAAGTCGGGCGCCACGCTGGTGGACACGGCCGTGCGCGCCAAGGTGCCGCCACCAGGTTCCGGCGCCTCGATGGAAGGCCTGGCCGTCCAGGAGGGCGTGGATGTGGATGTCGATCTGGGCGCGGACACCGAAGGCCCCCGGCCAGTGTCCACCTGGTTCGAATCGGAACATTCCGGCGCGGCGCCGCTGGGGCCCCGCTGATCGGGCCTCGTTACTCCAGCAGCGCGCGCGCGAATTCCCGTGCGCTGAAGGTCTGCAGGTCTTCGAGGCTTTCGCCCACCCCGATGAAATACACCGGCACCGGCGTGCCGCGCTGACGCGACCACAAGGCGATCGCCGCGAGCACGCCGCCCTTGGCCGTGCCATCGAGCTTCGTCACCACCAGGCCCGTCAGGCCCAGGGTTTCGTCGAAAGTCTTGACCTGGGCGAGGGCGTTCTGGCCCGTGTTGCCATCCACCACCAGCAGCACCTCGTGCGGTGCGCCGCCCATCGCCTTGCCGATGACGCGGTGGATCTTCTTGAGTTCTTCCATCAGGTGCAGCTGCGTGGCCAGCCGGCCAGCCGTGTCGGCAATCACCACGTCGCAACCGCGTGAACGGCCCGCTTGCACGGCGTCGAACGTGACCGCTGCCGGATCGCCGCCTTCCTGGCTGACGATCTGCACGCGCGTGCGGTCGGCCCAGACGGCCAGCTGCTCACGGGCCGCGGCCCGGAAGGTGTCCGCCGCCGCCAGCAGCACCTGCTGACCGTGGTCCGACAGGTAGCGCGTGAGTTTGCCGATGGAGGTGGTCTTGCCAGCGCCGTTGACGCCGGCCACCATGATCACGGTGGGCGTGTGCTGCCCCACCACCAGCGACTTTTCGAGCGGGGCCAGCAGATCGGTGATGGCGTCGATCAGCAATCCCTTGACGGCCTCGGGCGTGGCGGCCTTGCTGTCCTTGACGCGGCGCTTGAGGTCGTCGAGCAAGTGCTGCGTGGCTGCCACGCCGGCGTCGGCCATCAGCAGGGCGGCCTCCAGCTCTTCGTACAGGTCATCGTCGATCCGCGTGCCCGTGAATACCTGCGCGATGGACGAGCCGGTCTTGCGCAGGCCGGTGCGCAGGCGGTCCATCCAGGAGCGCCGCTCGGGCCTGGCCTGGGGCTGGACCACGGCGATGTCGCTCGATGTCGGCGCGCTGGCCGGGGCCACGGCGTGGCTGGCCTCCGAGGCCGGCGCTGGCTGTGCGGCGGCGGGGGGCTGCGGCGAGGCAGCCACGGGCTTTGACGGGGCCGGCGCGTTGCTGGGTAGTGTCGCGGGCAGAGGTGTGGCCGCTGGGGGCGCCTCAGGACTGTCCGCCGGGGCCTCGTTGTTGCCCCAACCCAGCTTTTTCTTGATGAAACTGAACATGCCTCGATTGTAGGCGGGGCGCCTGTCGCCCTTGCGGACACCTACAATCTCGCGGCTTGTGTGATTCGATCAGCGCTCATGTCTGATGGTCATGCAGGATTCGACCTTGCTGCCCATGACCACGCGCCGTCCCCGTGCCGACAATGCCATCTCCCTGGATCAGCCAGGGAGACGCCATGCCGAGCGCGTGGCCCGCCAGGCGCCGCAGGAAGTCCGGCTGATCGGGGGGCGCTTCAAGCGCAGCCCGCTGAGCGTGCCTACGTGGCCCGGTCTACGCCCGACGTCCAGCCGTGTACGCGAAACCCTGTTCAACTGGCTGGGGCAGGACATGAGTGGCTGGCGTGTGCTCGATGCTTTCGCGGGCAGCGGCGCGCTGGGGTTGGAGGCTGCTTCACGCGGTGCCGAGCACGTGGTGATGCTCGAGCGGGAGCCCGCCCTGGCCCGGCACATCCAGGCCAATGTGCAGAAGCTCGGCGCCCAGGGCGTGACCGTGCACACCGCGGACGCCATCACCTGGATGCGCCAGCACAGTGCCCGGCAGCCGGCCGCCTTCGATCTGGTCCTGCTGGACCCGCCCTTCGACGCGGGTCTTTTCGACGAGGCCGTGCGCGCGGCGGTGAACTGTGTGCCTCCGGGCGGCTGGATCTACCTGGAGTCGCCCATGCCCTGCCTCAGCCCCGGTTCAGCCGGCGGTGCGGCCACCGCGTCGCTGACGTTGCCGCCGGGGCTCCGCCTGCACCGTCACGGCAAGGCTGGCGCGGTGCACTATCACCTGATCGAGCGTGTGGACAGCCTCTTGCCTTCGCCGCAAGGTGGCGTCTGAGCCTACACTGTGCCCGTTTCATCATGCCTCCGGATCGCGGACGGGGGCGCTGGAGTTCCCCTCGTGACATTGCAGTCCACCACGATCGCCGTCTATCCTGGCACTTTCGACCCCATGACGCTGGGCCACGCCGACCTGATGGCCCGGGCCAGCCGCCTGTTCGATCGCCTGATCCTGGCGGTCGCTGCGGGGCACCACAAGAAAACCATGTTCTCGCTGGACGAGCGCCTGGCCATGGCCAAGGAACTGGCAGCCGATCACCCCAATGTGGAAGTGATCGCCTTCGAGGGGCTGCTGCGTGATTTCGTGGTCGGCCACGAGGGCAAGGTGGTCGTGCGTGGCCTGCGTGCCGTGAGCGACTTCGAATACGAATTTCAGATGGCGGGCATGAACCGCCAGCTGATGCCCGAGGTGGAGACGGTGTTCCTGACCCCGTCTGACCAATACCAGTTTGTCTCTGGCACCTTCGTGCGCGAGATCGCGATGCTGGGCGGCGACGTGTCCAAGTTCGTGGCGCCCACGGTGCTGGCTCGGCTCAAGGCGCGCGTGGCCAGCAAGGCCTGAGCGGCGCACGAGGCATTGCCATGGCTTTGAAGATCACGGACGAGTGCATCAACTGCGACGTCTGCGAGCCCGAATGTCCCAACCAGGCCATTTCGATGGGGCCGGAGATCTACGTGATCGATCCGGCGCGCTGCACGGAATGCGTTGGCCACTTCGGTGAGCCGCAGTGCGTGCAGGTGTGCCCGGTGGAATGCATCCCGAAGGATGTGGCGCACCCGGAGACCGAGGCGCAGTTGATGGACAAGTACCTGCAGCTGCAGGCCCAGGCGCTCAAGGCAACGACTACGAAGCAGGCTTGAGGCTGCCCTTCGCCTGCTGGTTGGGCTGGGCGGCCTTCGGCGTGCGTGCGGTGATTTCGTAGGGCGTGCGTTTGCGCTTGTGAGCGCGACGGTCTGGTGGCGTGACCTGCTGGCCCAGACGTTCGAACGGTCGTTCCCCGATGCGGTGGCTGGTGAGCGGTACGGCCACGGGGCCTGCCGCCTGGCTTGAACTGCTCTGCGCCCTGCGCTGCTTATGGCGGCGCTTCGATGAGGTGCGGGGCGTGGATTTCGCGGTGACCTGCTGCTGATCGAGCCAAGCCATCTGGCGCTCGTGGTTGCCCTGAGCCTGCGCACGCTGTTCGGCGCTGCGGGCATCGGCCGTGCGCACGGCCGTACCGTTGCCGGCCGGACAAGGCTGCGCCTGGTAGCTCGTGGATGAGTCGGTGCCGCAGCGGTAGACGGTGCCGGCATGGGCGGCGCTGGCGGCAAGGACCGCGAGCAGCAAGACCTGCACGGTCATGAGTGCGGCCGCCGCGAGAACGGCGCGCACGGTGTCTCGGTTCATCTGGAACGTCCCCTGGTGTTTTCGGCCAGTGTGGCGACGTTCCCTCAGACTGCCTATCCCTCTTTGGGGGTGCTTGATTTTTGCGCCGGCGAGGGCTCGGTGCCCCCGGCAAGGCGGGGTGGCTTCGGTGGCTTGGGGCGTTGCGCGCCCGCGTGAATGGCGGCCGTGGCCTTGGCCATGTCACCACTCAGCAAGGCATCCGTGGCCTGCAAGGCCTTGTCGATGCATTGCTCGATCAGCTCGCGCTCGCTCATCGGTGGTTTGCGCAGCACGTAGGCGGCCACTTCGGTCTTGACGCCGGGATGGCCGATGCCCAGGCGCAAGCGCCAGTAATCGGGCGAGCCCAGTTGAGCGTGCGTGTCGCGCAGGCCGTTGTGGCCCGCATGTCCCCCGCCTTGCTTGAGCTTGACCTGCCCGGGCAGCATGTCGAGTTCGTCGTGCGCGACCAGGATCTCGTTCGGTGCGATCTTGAAGAAACGCGCCAGCGCCGACACCGACTTGCCCGACAGGTTCATGTAGGTCTGTGGCTGCAGCAGCCACACGGGGCCCTGCGGGGTGTTGGCGCGTGCCACGAAGCCGTGGTAGGCCCGGTCCATGGACAGGTGCACGTTCAGCCGGCGCGCCAACTGTTCGATGTACCAGAAGCCGGCGTTGTGGCGGGTGTCGTCGTATTCGGGGCCCGGGTTGCCGAGCCCCACAAAGAGTCGAATCATGGTGTCGGGGTGTGGAATCAGGCGGCAGTGTCTCACGCGCGGGCAAGAAAAAGCCCCGCCAGGGCGGGGCTTGCTGTGTGCCGAAGCGCGAGCGAAGAATTACTTCTTGCCCTTCTTGCCCTTGGCGGGTTCGGCGGCGGCCACGGGGGCGGCGATGATCTCTTCGGTCACGGGCTCGACCACCGAGGCGATGATCGGGTTCTTGCGACCGTGCGTCAGCACCTTCACGCCAGCGTCCAGCTTCAGGTCGTCCACATGCACGGACTGGCCCTTGACCACGTGACCCAGGTCGATCGTCAGGAACTCAGGCAGCTTCTCGGCCAGGCATTCGATCTCGAGTTCGGTGACTGCGTGGTTGATCAGGCACTTGTCCAGCTTGACGGCGGGCGACTCGGCTTCGTTCACGAAGTGCAGGGGCACCTTCTTGTGGATGCGGGTGGTGGCGTCGATGCGCTGGAAGTCCACGTGCAGCACTTGCTTCTTGAAGGGGTGTGTCTGGTAGTCGCGCAGCAGAACCTTCTCGACCTTGCCGTTCAGGTCCATCTCGAGGATGGACGAATGGAAGGTTTCCTTGCGCATGGCGTGGTACAGCGCGTTGTGGTCGACTTCGATGTTCTGGGGCTGTTGGCCAGCGCCGTAAACGATACCGGGCACCTTGCCGGAAATGCGCAGGCGGCGGCTCGCTCCGGTCCCCTGCAGGCTACGCTCGAAAGCTGTGAATTTCATGGATGACTCCAAAAGTGAGGCGCCCGCGACCAGGCGCCTGTGAAAAGGCCCGGTGTGTGACGACCGGGCCGACGAAACGGATCAGAAGTTGTTGTTCTGTTCCGAGAAAAGCGAAGTGACCGAATCGCCGTCGGTGATGCGGCGGATGGTCTCGGCGAACAGGAAGGCCGTGGACAACTGACGGATCTTGGTCGTGCCCTGGGCCGAATCGTTCAGCGGGATGGTGTTGGTGATCACGACCTCGTCGAGGTGCGATGCCTTGATGCGTTCGATGGCGGGGCCCGAGAACACGGCGTGCGTGCAGTAGGCGTAGACGCTCTTGGCGCCGCGCTCCTTGAGCACCTCGGCGGCCTTGACCAGCGTGCCGGCGGTGTCGATCATGTCGTCCATGATCACGCAGTTGCGGCCGTCGATCTCGCCGATCACGTGCATGACTTCGGACACATTGGCCTTGGGGCGGCGCTTGTCGATGATGGCCAGGTCGCAGCCCAGTTGCTTGGCCAGCGCACGGGCGCGCACCACGCCGCCGACGTCGGGCGACACGACGACCAGGTCTTCGTAGCGCTTGGATTGCAGGTCGGACAGCAGCACCGGCGATGCGTAGATGTTGTCCACCGGAATGCTGAAGAAGCCCTGGATCTGATCGGCGTGCAGGTCCATGGTCAGCACGCGCTCGACGCCGACGGTTTCCAGCAGATCGGCCACGATGCGGGCCGAGATGGGAACACGGGTGGAGCGGGGGCGGCGGTCCTGGCGGGCGTAACCGAAATAGGGGATGACGGCCGTGATGCGCTGGGCGGAAGCGCGCTTGAGCGCATCGACCATGACCAGCAGTTCCATCAGGTTGTCGTTGGTCGGGGCGCAGGTGGACTGCACCACGAAGACCTCGCGACCGCGCACGTTCTGCTGGATCTCGACGGTGGTTTCACCATCCGAGAAACGGCCGACAGCGGCTTTGCCGAGCTCCAGACCGAGGTGGGAGACGATTTCCTGGGCCAATGCCGGGTTGGCATTGCCGGTGAACACGACGGTGTCAGAGAGCATGGTGCGAACTCAGAAAAAACCAATGCCGCCCGGGGGATGATCGAGACGATCAAAGGGCGGCACAGCGTGTTTCTTGAATCAGGGGAACAACTTGTCAGCAACGATCCGGTGTGCAGTGTGGCAGGGGAAGAAGGATTCGAACCTTCGCATGTCGGAATCAAAATCCGATGCCTTAACCAACTTGGCGACTCCCCTACACAGGCTTCGATCTGTTGCCAGACCGGAGCCGAAACTGGTGTTTCGCCGGATCTCTGCGTGAGCCTCACATTATATGCCGGTTTTTTTATCGTTTGCTGCAGGTGTTGCGAAAATTTTGTCGCGAAAATTTTCACTGACCTGGCAGCAGGCGACAAAGTCGACCGGCCCATGCGGGATCTGCCAGACCGACATCAGCGGGGCTGAACGACAAGACCGTTGATGTGGCTGCTGCGTGCCCCGGTTCGACCCAGGAAAACACCGCGCTGCCCGATCCCGTCATCCGGCTGTTGCCGAAGCGGTCTTGCATGATCTCAAGCGCCTGAACAACCTGATCGCTGTAGGCCGTTGCCGGCGCCTGCAGATCGTTTTGTCCGAAGCGCCTGGGCGCTGCAAGAAAGTCTGCGACTATAGCATGGGGCGTGTCGCGCTTCAGGCTGGTGTTGTTGAAAATCGCCACTGTGGGCACGGCCACCGGGGGCTTGAGCACGGCGATGGGCGTGGCGAGCGTGTCGGCGGGCAATGCGATGGGCGTGATCTGCTCGCCGATGCCTTCGACCCAGGCGTGCTGGCCGCGGATGAAGAAGGGCACGTCGGCCCCCAGGCGCAAGGCCAGGGCCTCGAGTTGCCCGGTGGGCCAGTGCAGGTGCCACAGCTGGTTCAGGGCCAGCAGCACGGTGGCCGCATCCGAGCTGCCGCCGCCCATGCCGGCGCCCCAGGGCACCTGCTTGTCGATGTGGATGTCGGCGCCGAGCCTGCTGCCGCTTTCCTGCTTCAGCAATCGCGCGGCCTTGATGCACAGGTCGTCTGCAGGCAGGGCGGGGCCCAGGTCGTGGCGGTGCAACTGCCCATCGGTGCGGGTCTCGATGTGCAGGGTGTCGGCCCAGTCGATCAGCACGAAGACGGACTGCAGCAGGTGATAGCCATCCGGGCGTCGGCCGGTGACATGCAGGAACAGGTTGAGCTTGGCCGGGGCGCGCAGGTCGCTCAGGGCGGGCATGTCGGGAATCCTTGGGCGTGTGGTGCGATGGCGCGGGGTGCGCCTCAGCGGTCGATGCGCACTTTGAGCGTAACCCCGCGCTGGCTGTCACTGGCCGGGCGTTGCGCGTCGATGTAGCCGCTGCCGCGCTCGCGCAGGTCGACCTGCCATCCCGCCTGGGTGAACTGCTGGCGGTTGCCTTCGGGCTGGCCTTGCCAGGGCTGATCAGGCGAGGGGCCCCCTTGCAGCCAGGCCATCAGCGCGGGGATGGGCAGGGCCTCGCCCAGCACGTGGCGGGTGAGCTCGTCCAGCGAGTCGAAAGGGCGCTCGCCATCGGAGGTGCGCAGCACGGCCATGCGTTCATGCCACTGCACGGAGGCCATGCGTGTGCCGAGGGGGGTGGACAGATCCAGCGTGCCCCGCTGTGACGTGCCGTCGAGGCTGAAGGTGAGTTGCACCCCCTTGGCGGCTTCCTTGCCGAAGGCCGCCAGCTTCAGGCTCATGCGGCCGTCCCAGGGGCCGTTGTAGAGGGCTTGCGGGACGGATGGCTGAGGCACCTGCGGGGTGGCAGCGCCCGTTTTCGGTGCGACAGGATGGGCGCAACCTCCCAGCGCCGCAGCGATGGCCAGTGCGCTGACGATGCGTCCGCGCAGCAGGATCACAGCGGGGCCTGCAGGCGCTTGACGGTTTCGCGCAGCGTGTCGTTGCGGGGGTCCTGGGCGATGCCCTCGCGCCAGATGCGCAGGGCCTCGTCGCGCTGGCCCAATGTCCACAGCACCTCGCCGAGGTGGGCGGCGATCTCGGTGTCGGACTTGGCCACGTAGGCCTGGCGCAGCCACTTCACGGCTTCTTCAGGGCGACCGGCGCGGAACTCCAGCCAGCCCAGGCTGTCGGTGATGTAGGGATCGCCCGGGCGCAGTTCCAGCGCCTTGGTGATCAAGGTGCGCGCCTCGTCGAGGCGGATGCCGCGGTCCACGAAGCTGTAGCCCAGGGCGTTGTAGGCATGCGAGTGGTCCGGCTTGATCTCGATGACGCGGCGAAGGAGCTTTTCGGATTCGTCGTAGCGCTTGAGCTTTTCGCCCAGCATGGCCTGGTCGTACAGGAAGTCCGGGTCATCGGGGAAGCGCTTGTTGGCGTCGGACAGCAACTGGTAGGCCTCGGCGTCCTTGCCCAGGTCGCGCAGCAACTGCGCTTCGGCGGCCACTTTGGTGATCGCGTCACGCGGCTCGGTTTCGGGCAGGGCTCGGATGAGGGCTCGGCCTTGCTCGACCTTGCCGTTGACGGCCATCAGGCGGGCGCGTGCGGCCTGGATGCGCAGCTTGGAGGCATCCGGGTCTGCCTTTCTGAGCCAGTCGTCGGCCTGGCCGATGCGTCCTCGGTTTTCCGAGATCTGGGCCATCATCAGGTAGCCGGCCTCGGGTTCCACGGCACTGTGCGTGGCATCGGTGGGCGCGGCCTGCACCTGTTCACGCTGCAGGTCGAGGAAGCGGCTGGTCGCTTTTTCCGCCAGGTCGAGTTGCTTGAGCTCCAGGCGCACCGCCGCCAGGGTGATCCAGGCCCCGGTGTTCTCGGGTTGTTCGGCCACGATGGCGTCGAGCTGTTCCCCGGCTTCCTTCAGGCGTTGGGAGGTGGCCAGCTTGCGGGCGTAGGCCAGACGCAGCACGGGTGTGGGCTGTTCCTTGAGCTGGGTGGTCACAATGGACTCGAGCTCGGGCTTCTTGCCCATCAGGTCCAGGGCCAGCAAGCCCACCGTCAGCAGGCGTGGATTGGCAGCGCGCGCCTTGTCCAGGGCTGCCTCGGCTTTCACGTTGTCGCCGGCGGCCAGCCAGCCTTCGCTGCTGGCTGCCCAGGCCTCGGCCATGCCTGGCAGGGGCTCGCGCCAGGGGGCTGTGGCTTCGTCCACCACACGGGCGGCGGCCTTGCGGTCCGGGATGCGGCTGAGCGAGCGAGGCAGCGATGCGATCACCTGGGGCTGCTGAGGTGCGGGCGTCAGTCGGATCAGGCTTTCGATGGGGACGGCCAGATCGTTGGTGCGCCCCAGGGCCATCAGGATCTGAGCGGTGTACTCGGAGGCTTCACGGTCTTGCGGCAAGGCCTGGCGCCAGGCTTGTGCGGCCACCAGGGCCTGTTCGCCGGCGCGGGCCTGCAGGGCGACATCGACGGCGCGTTGGTAGAGCTGGCTGCTCTTGAGTCGCTTGGCGGCATCGAAGTACAACTGGTAGGAGGTGCCGAAATCGCCGTCCCGTGCCTGGATCTCGCCGATGAGCAACTGGTAGAAGAGGTTGCCATCCATGTCGGAGTTGCGCACGAGCGGGCCGCGCTCCGGCGGCTTGCTGTCGGCCTTGGCGTCCAGCGTGGGGGGCGCATCGGAGGGAGGCTTGCTCGGCTTGGCCTGCGCGTGTGCGGTGGACGCGAGCGCGATCAGTGTGGAGGCCAGGGCCAAGGCCACCGCGCAACGCACGGATGAGAGGCGAAAGGGCGCGGTTTGGGGGGCAGCGGAAAGGCGCAGGTGCATGAACACTCCATCGTTGAAGTGCATTCTAGGCACGCGGGCGGGCCAGGAAGCTTCGTGGTGGCAAATCATCGGCCCCTGTTATTGCGCGATGATGCCGTTTGGGGTCGTTGGAGCCTTGTTTTCAGGCGACGGTTCCCCATGTTCATTCCGCTATGCCAGAACTGCCAGAAGTCGAAGTCACCCGCCGCAGCTTTGCCGATCGCATCGAGGGTGCTTCGGTGCGCGAGGTGCGCATGGGCAAGCCCTTGCGCTGGCCTCTGGGACACGCCGAATCCGCCCTGGTGGGCAAGACGGTGGGCACGGTGGTGCGGCGAGGTAAATATTTGTGGATGCCGCTGGTGCCGGGTGGTGGGCTGCTGATGCACCTGGGCATGTCGGGTTCGCTGTCGTTCTCGGATGACCCGGGGCCGGCGGGTGCGCACGACCACTTCGACCTGTGGACGAACCGGGGTTGCCTGCGCCTTCATGATCCTCGCCGTTTCGGGGCGATCGTGTGGGGCGAGGGGCCGGATCAGGGGCTGGTTGGGCGCCTGCTGCAGGGGCTGGGGGTGGAGCCGTTTTCGCTGGAGTGGACGGCGCAGCACCTGCGCGACGGTGTGGCCGGGCGCCGCGTCTCGATCAAGCAGGCGTTGCTGGCGGGCGACATCGTGGTGGGCGTGGGCAACATCTATGCGAGCGAGGCGCTGTTCCGGGCTGGCATCCATCCGGCGACGCCGGCCCAGCGTGTCGGCCTGGCCCGTTGCGAGAAGCTGGTGGCCGCGGTGCGCGAGGTGCTGGGAGAAGCCGTGGAGGCGGGTGGCTCGTCGCTGAAGGATTTCCGTGACACCCATGGCAACGCCGGGCATTTCCAGCTCTCGACACGGGTGTACGACCGTGCCGGCCAGCCATGCACGGTGTGCCTCACGCCGGTGCGCCGCCTGGTGCAGGGGCAGCGGTCCACCTATTTCTGTGTGCGCTGCCAGCGGCCTTAGTACATCCTGTTGCCTTGAAAATGCGACTTTTGTGGCTGCCGACGCATGCGAAGCCCTGGTTTTTGCTTGCCTGCGCGCCGATGGGATGCGCTAGGATGCCCCTACGATGAAGCCGACTTTTGCCAGCCATCTCGACGCCCTGGGCCATTGGCGCGTCGCCACCGACGCTCGCCTGGCGAACCTGGCGAAGTTCGTGCGTGAGCACGACCTGCTCGACGAGGGCATGTCCGAGTGGTTCGACGCCATGCGCTACCGCCTGTCGGGCGAGAAGCTCATGGTGGCCTTCGTGGCCGAGTTTTCACGCGGCAAGTCCGAACTGATCAACGCGATTTTCTTCTCGGACAAGGGGCGCCGCATGATGCCGGCATCGGCCGGGCGCACCACGATGTGCCCGGTGGAGCTGGGTTACGACGCGGAGGATCCGATCGGCCTGTCGCTGTTGCCGATCGAGACGCGGCTGGAGCCTACTTCGCTGGTGGAATACCGCCGCACGCCCGCGGCCTGGAACCACATCGCGCTGGACCTGACCAACCCGGATGGCATGGCCCAGGCGCTGGGCGAGGTGATGCGCACCCGACTTGTCAGCCAGGAGCAGGCCCGTGAGTTGGGCTTCTGGGATGAGGAGCGTCCTGACGACAACCCGCCGCTGTCGGCCGACGGCCAGGTGGAGATCCCGGTATGGCGCCATGCCCGCATCAACCTGCCACACCCGCTGCTCAAGCGCGGGCTGGTGGTGCTGGACACGCCAGGCCTGAACGCCATCGGCACCGAACCTGAACTGACGCTGGGCCTGCTGCCACAGGCGCATGCCACGGTGTTCATCCTGGGGGCGGACACGGGCGTGACCCGCTCTGACCTCAGCATCTGGCGCGACCACCTGTGCGGCCCGGCGCTGGCCCGTTACGTGGCGCTCAACAAGATCGACACGCTGGCGGATCCGCTGAGCACGCCCGAGCAGGTGCAGGCCACCATCGTGCGCCAGTGCGAAAGCGTGGCGCAGACGCTGGAGATCCCGGCCGAGCACGTGTTCCCGATCTCGGCGCGCCAGGCCCTGGCCGCGCGCCTGGGGCATGACGAAGCCGGCCTGGCGGCCAGCCGTCTGGAAGATTTCGAACTGGCGCTGTCCGAAGGGCTGCTGCCCAAGCGGCGCGAGACGCTGGCGCAAGGTGCCGTGGACGGTGCGCGCGGTCTGCAGCAGCAGCTGACACGCCGCTTCGGCGAACTGCGCCGCCATCACGCCGAGCAGATGCTCGAATTGCGCGGCCTGCGTGGCAAGAGCGGCGGCAAGGTGCAGCTGATGCTGCAGCGCGTGCAGGCCGAGGCCACCGAGTTCGAGCAGTGCACGGCCCGCCTGGCGGCCATGCGCAGCGTGCACGCGCGCATGCTGAAAGAAGCGCTGTACGACTTGTCGGCCGAGCGGCTGCGCCAGGAGGTGGACGTGCTGCAGCAGGTGCTGGGCGGCTCGTGGTTGCCGCTGGGTGCCAAGAAGGCCTTCATCGAGTTGTGCGCGCGTTTGCGCGGCCTGATCGAGCAGGCGCAGCAGCGCAGCGACGAGATCCACGCGATGCTGGTGGCCTCCTTCGGCAAGCTCAATGCGGAGTTCGGCTTCGGCCTGTCGGCCGAGCAGCCCGTGGACGTGCGCCGCTACCGCGAAGACCTGGACCTGATCGAGCGCAACTACGTGCAGTACCTCGGCCTGAGCCAGGCCTTTCGCTTGGCGCAGCCGGGCTTCCAGGAGCAGTTCCGCCGCATGCTCATCTCGCGCCTGCGCGTGGTCTTCGAGACGGTGAGCAACGACATCGAGCTGTGGAACAAGACGGCGTCGGCGCAGGTGGACAGCCAACTGCGTGAGCGCCGTCGCAACTTCAAGCGTCGCTATGAATCGCTGGACCGCATCCAGACAGCGTCGAACGAGCTGGATGTTCGCCTGCAGGAAGTGCAGGCTCAGGACGAGCGCGTGCTGCAGCTGCAGACGCGCCTGGGCGTGCTCGTCGATGAACTGGTGGCCCAGGCCGGTAGCGACCCCATGGATCCGGATGGCGAGGTGTCGAGCTTCGAGGCCTCGACCATGGCTGCGCCGCTGGATGAGGAGCCTGCTGCTGCTCATGACGGTGCCATCGACATCCCGCTGGACGACACCGCGCGCCACCTGATGACCTTCCGCGCCTTGCCCGCCGGTCAAGCCTCTTCCGAATCCGCATGACGTCTCCTGCTCAGCAAAGGCTGCTGCAGGCAGCCCGTTCGGCGTCGCCCATGCTGGCCGATCGCCTGGTGGCCTGGCAACGTCAGCAGGGACGCCACCATCTGCCCTGGCAAAACACGCGCGATCCTTACCGCGTGTGGCTGTCGGAGATCATGCTGCAGCAGACGCAGGTCAGCACGGTGCTGGGCTACTACGATCGGTTCCTGAAGGCCTTCCCGGATGTGACGGCACTGGCCGCGGCGTCGCTGGACGAGGTGCTCACGCTGTGGGCCGGGCTGGGCTACTACAGCCGTGCCCGCAACCTGCACCGTTGTGCGCAGGCGGTGGCGAATGATCACGGGGGCCAGTTCCCGCAAACGGCTGAAGTGCTGATGACGCTGCCGGGCATCGGCCGCTCGACGGCGGCGGCCATCGCGGGCTTCTGCTTCAACGAGCGCACCGCCATCCTGGACGGCAATGTGAAGCGCGTGCTGACCCGCGTGCTGGGCTGGGACGAGGATCTGTCCGTGGCGGCCAACGAGCGTGCCTTGTGGCTGGCCGCCGATGCCGTCTTGCCCGAGAAGGCCAGCGACATGCCGGCCTACACGCAGGGCGTGATGGACCTGGGCGCCACCTTGTGCACGCAGCGCAAGCCCGCCTGCCTGACCTGTCCGTGGTCGGACATCTGCATCGCAAGGCGCGAAGGCCAGCCCGAGGCGTTCCCGGTCAAGACGCGCAAGCTCAAGCGCTCGAGCCGCGAGAGCTGGTGGCTGTGGCTGGAGCACGAAGAGCAGGTGTGGCTGGTGCAGCGCCCGGCTACCGGCGTGTGGGCCGGCTTGTGGACGCTGCCCTTGTTCGACACGGAGGCCCTGCTTGATGAGGCGGTTCGCGCGCTCGGTGCGCAGTCGCCTGAGATCCAACCTGCCATCAAGCACGTGCTGACGCACATGGACTGGCACCTGCATCCACGCCGCTCCGTGCTGAACCACCTGCCAGCGGCCACGGATTTGCGGCACCTGGCGGGCGTGGCGGTGGGTGCCGATGAGCACGGCATCGGCCGCTGGGTGCACGTCAGCGAACTGGCTTCCGTGGGGTTGCCGACGCCGCTGAAGAAGCTGCTGCCGGCTGGCTGATCGACAAGGTCAATCCCACTTGGGCGCCAGCCCGGCGGGATCCACCAACCGGCCATTGCGCTCCAGCTTGGCGATGCGGACCAAGTCATCGTCGCTCAGCTTCAGATCCAGCGCCTTCAGGTTGCTTTCCAGGTTTGCTCGCTTGGTCGATGACGGGATGACCGCATAACCCAGTTGCACCGCCCAGGCCAGGGCGACTTGCGCCGGCGTGGCCTGGTGATTGGCCGCGATCTCCTGGATCACCGGATCCTCCAGCACCTTGCCGTAGCCCAGCGTCATGTAGGACGTGATGTGGATGCCCTGGCTGTGCGCGTAGTCCACTACCTTGCGGTTCTGCAGGTGCGGCGACAGCTCGATCTGGTTGGTGGCGATGTTGCCCTTACCCAGGATCTCGACCGACTGCTTCATCAGGTCGACCGTGAAGTTGGAGATGCCGATCAGCTTGGTCAAGCCGCGCGCTTGCGCATCGGCCAGCGCGGCCAGGGTTTCGGCCAGCGGCACGGCATTGCCGGGCGAGGGCCAGTGGATCAGCGTCAGGTCGACGTGCTCGGTGCGCAGCTTTTCCAGGCTCTGCTGCAGGCTGGGCAGCAGCTTGTCGCGGCTGAAATTGTCGGTCCAGACCTTGGTGGTGATGAAGAGGTCGTCACGCGAAATGTGGCTCTCTTCGACGGCCTGGCCGACCTCGGCCTCGTTGCCGTAGATCTGCGCAGTGTCGATGGCGCGGTAGCCCAGTTCGAGCGCGGTGCTGACCGAATCGATGACGGTCTGGCCCTTGAGGCGGAAGGTGCCAAGGCCGAAGGCGGGAATCTGCTTGTTCATGCGCAAGGTCTTTCGTGGGTGGAGAGTTCCTGGTGGATGACGGCGCTGGCGCGGGAGTTCCCTTGGGTCTTTCGGTCCAGCATGCCGCTGAGGTAGGTCAGGCCCAGGGCGACCAGCACCACCAGGGCGCCGATCCAGGGCGTGTGCATCAGGCCGAAGGATGTCACGATCAGGCCGCCGGCCCAGGCCGCGCCGGCAATACCCAGGTTGAAGGCCGCGATGTTCAGGCCCGAGGCCACGTCGACCGCATCGGGCGTGTAGCGCTCGGCCTGGCGCACCACGTAGACCTGCAAGGCGGGCACGTTGCCGAAGGCGACCGCGCCCCAGGCCAGCACCGTGGCCACGGCCAGCCAGGGGCTGTGCGCGGTGAAGGTGAACACCAGCAGCACCAGGGCCAGCAGCGCGAAGATCAGCTTGAGCGCGGCGATGGGACCCTGGCGGTCGGCCAGTCGGCCACCCCACAGGTTGCCGGCGGCCACGGACACACCGTAGACCAGCATGACCCAGGCGACGGCGCTGGCTTCGAAACCCGCCTCCTGCTGCAGGATGGGCGCGAGGAAGGTAAAGGGGATGAAGGAGCCGCCGTAGCCGATGGCCGTCTTGGCGTAGACCAGCAGCAGGCGCGGCTCTGCCAGCACACGGGCCTGCTGGGCCAGCGAGGCCGGCGCCTGGCGCGCGATGTTGCGCGGGATGAAGAGCAGGCTGCCGACGAAGGCGATCGCGCCCAGGCCCGCGACTGCCAGGAAGGTGGCGCGCCAGCCGAAGTGCTGCCCGATGAAGGTGCCCAGCGGCACGCCGGTGACCAGGGCCACCGTGAGGCCCGTGAACATGATGGCGATGGCGCTGGCGGCCTTGTCCTTGGGCACCAGGCTGGTGGCGATGGTCGATCCGATCGAGAAGAACACGCCGTGCGCCAGGCCCGTGAGGATGCGCGCCATGATCAGCGAGGTGTGGTCCGGCGCATGCCAGGCCAGCAGGTTGCCAGCAGTGAACAAAGCCATCAGGCCGAGCAGCAGCGCCTTGCGGGGCACTTTGCCGGTGAGGGCTGTGAGGACAGGCGCGCCCACGGCCACGCCCAGGGCGTAGAGGCTGACCAGCAGGCCGGCCGAGGGCAGGGTGATGCCGAGATCGGCAGCCACGGTGGGAATGAGGCCGACGATCACGAACTCCGTCGTTCCGATGGCGAATGCGCTGAGCGTCAGCGCGAGCAAGGCAATGGGCATGAGGCACTCCTGTGAGGATGGACGGAGTGTGGGCTGATGCCGTTTGCCGAGAAAGCCCTGTATGGGCAAAATATTGTTGACATGGAATCAACAATCGAAGAGGCTGCCGCGTGAAGACCACCCTGGAAGAACTGCTGGTGTTCCGCACGGTGGTGGACACGGGCTCCATCACCGCAGCGGCCGAGCAACTGCGCCAGACGGTGTCGGGCATCAGCCGGGCATTGCGCCGCCTGGAAGACAAGCTCGACACCACCTTGCTGACGCGCACCACGCGCCGCCTGACGCTGACTGACGAAGGCCACGCCTTTCTGGCGCATGCGCGCGGCATCCTGGCGGCGGTGGACGAGGCCGAGGACCAGTTGCTGTCACGCCGCCTGCAGCCGGCCGGGCGCCTGCGCGTGAACGCGGCCGCGCCCTTCATCCTGCACGTGATGGCGCCGCTGGTAGCCGAGTTCCGCCGGCGCTATCCACAGATCGACCTGGAGCTCAACACCGACGACCTGGTGATCGATCTGCTGGAAGAGGACACCGACGTGGCCGTGCGCATCGGGCCTTTGCGTGACTCGACCTTGCGCGCCAAGTCGCTGGGCGGCAGCGCGCTGAAGGTGCTGGCCAGCCCGGCCTACCTGAAGGCGCATGGCCGGCCACGCAACGTGGCCGATCTGCGCAAGCATGTGCTGCTGGGCTTTTCTCAGCGCGAATCGCTGAACCACTGGCCCTTGAGCGGCGAACATGGCGATCGCCTGCACATCACGCCGACGATGAAGGCCTCCAGCGGCGAGACGCTGCGTTGGCTGGCCTTGCGTGGCGAGGGCATCGTGTGCCTGTCCGACTTCATGACGCAGGAAGACCGGCATCGGGGTGATCTGGTCCAGGTGTTGCCACGCCACACGGTGCAGGTGCTGCAGCCCATCCATGCGGTGTACTACCGCAGCGCGCAGGTGTCGCCGCGCATCGCGTGCTTTCTCGACTTCATGGACGAGCAACTGGGTCAGACGGCCTGGAACGTGCGCTGAAACGCATGCCTGACGCGAACGCCGCAGGACTCAGGCGTGAGCGGCCAGTTGTTCGAAGTGCTGGCTTTCGTCTTCGATGAAGGCGGCGATCATGGCCCGGTAGGTGGCCTCGACCACGGCGGTGGGTGCGCCCACGTCGCGCGCCTGCGCCAGGGCGCGATCCAGCACTTGCTGCACGCGCTGAGGTGCCTGCACCTCTTGTGCATTGCGCTTGAAGCGGGCGGCCTGCTGCACGTACTGCGCACGCTCGGCCAGCAGGGCCACGAGCTGGCGGTCGGCCTGGTCGATGCGGATGCGCACCTCGTCCAGGCTCTCGCATTGGGCGACGATGGGGGCGGTGGGGGTGAAGGTCATGTCGGGCTCCTGAGGGATGGATCGCTGGGACTTCTCTTGGAAGCCGCCCATCGCAGGAGCACACGCATGAAAAAGCCGCCTGGATGGGCGGCTGGTGTGGTGAACGAACGCTGTGGTTCTTCAGGCACGCAAGGCCGCCGGGACATGGCGGCGCCACCACAGGCCTTGGGCGGTCTGTGCGGTGTTGAGTGCTTGGAACGCGGTGTTCATGGAAGTCATGCTAACTGCGGGCCGGTTCTGCCGTCAAGCGCTGGGGCTTTCAAGCTGAACCGCTGATTCAATCCAGCGTGAGCGAGGTCACGACGGGCGCGTGGTCGCTGGGCCGTTCGTTCTTGCGCGGCAGCTTGTCGATGATGCTGCCGCTCACGTGTGGCTTGAGCGCGTCGCTGACCAGGATGTGGTCGATCCGCAGGCCCTGGTTCTTGCGGAAAGCCAGGTTGCGGTAATCCCACCAACTCCACAGGCGGGGAGCCTGTTCGAACATGCGGAAGCTGTCGGTGAGGCCCAGGCCGAGCAGATTCTGGAAGTGCGCGCGCTCTTCGGGGGTGCAGTGGATCTGGCCGGCCCAGGCCACCGGGTCGTGCACATCGGCATCGGTGGGGGCGATGTTGTAGTCGCCCATCAGCACGAGGTTGGGGTGGGCCACCAGCTCCTGGCGCACCCATTCGCGCAGGGCGTCGAGCCAGCGCATCTTGTAGGCGAACTTGTCGCTGTCAGGTGCCTGGCCGTTGGGGAAGTAGCCGTTGATCACGCGCACGTGGCCCAGCTTCGGGTGAGGCACGGTGGCGGCGATCACACGGGCCTGCTCGTCCTCGAAGCCGGGGATGTTGCGCACCACGTCGGTGGTTTCCACACGGCTGAGCACGGCCACGCCGTTGTAGGTGCGCTGGCCGAACCAGTGCGCGTGGTAGCCAGCCTGCAGCAGCTCGGCATGCGGGAACTTGTCGTCCGTGAGCTTGGTTTCCTGCAGCACGATCACGTCCACCGGGTTGGCGGCCAGCCAGTCGAGCAGCTGGGGCAGGCGCACGGCGAGGGAGTTCACGTTCCAGGTGGCGAATTTCATGAGGGCAGCAGGGCGTTGGGAGCTTGGACGCGTATTGTGCCTACGCATGGCGCGCGTGCTTTCAAGCACCACCGCCCGCCAAGGCCTTGCAGGCCTGAGCGGGCGGGTATGCGCCTGATGTGGCCTGCCGTGGTCTCAACGCGCGGGGCGGTTGAGGAACTCGACCAACGCAGGGATGGTTTGCCCCGGCGCTTCTTCCATCAACCAGTGGCCCGAGCCCTTGATGACACGGCCATCGACCTGCGTGGCGACCAGGCGGCCTTGCTGGATCAGGAAGTCACCCGAGGCTTTTTCACCGGCGAGCACCAGCATGGGCATGGTGAGCTTGGTCTGGGCGAAGCCCGCGAAATCACGGGCGTCCTGCTCGAAGGCCTTGAAGTACTCGAAGCCGGCGCGCATGCCGCTGGGCTGCGCATAGGCCGCGGCGTAGAACTGGCGATCGGCCTCGGGCACCGAGTGCTTCGGATCGGCGGCGAAATCGTTCCAGAAGTGCTCGAAGTAGATGCGCTCGCGGCCATCGACCAGCTTGAGCGGCACCTCGCCATGGAAATGGAAGTGCCACAGATCGCGCAACAGCCAGACAGTGGTCCAGTCGCCCACGCCGGGCAGGAAGGCGTCCATCAGCACGATGCTCTCGACCTCGTCCGGATACTGGGCGGCGTAGGCGTACGCCACCATCAGGCCGATGTCGTGGCCGACGATCTTCACCTTCTTGTGGCCCAGGGAGCGCACCAGGGCGTGGATGTCCTGCGCCAGGGTCTTCTTGTCGTAGCCGGAGGCGGGCTTGGCCGAACCGCCAGCGCCGCGCAGATCGGGCGCGATGACCGCGTGCTGGTCGCTCAGTTGCGTGATCAGCGGGCGCCACATGCGGCTGGTCTCGGCGTAGCCGTGCAGCAGGACGATGGGGGTGTCGGTTCCGGTGCCGGCCTGCAGATAGTGCAGCCTGACGCCGTTGGCGGTGGCCGTGTGCTCCTGGATGGTGGTGGCGTTGGTGGTACTGGTGGCGAATCCTGCCGCGTTGGCTTGCAACGGGGCGATGCTGGTGACGCTGGCGAGCATGGCGGCGGCCAGGGGACGGGCCAGGCGCGTGATGAAGGGGTTCATGGTGGACTCCTGAAAGGCGATGGACGTGAAGGACGTGGTGGGCGAGGGTGCCGGGCGGCTCAGAGCTGGCTCATGCCGCCGTCGGCGATGATTTCCGTGCCGACGATGAAGGCCGATTCGGGCGATGACAGGTGCAGCACCGTGGCGGCGATCTCTGCCGGCGTGCCGAAGCGCCCCAGCGGGATCTGGCTCTGGATCTGCGCGGCGGTGGCTTCCAGCGCGGTGGCGTCCAGGCCCAGCTTGCCGTACAGCGGCGTGCTCACCGGCCCGGGGCTGAGCACGTTCACGCGCACGCCCCGGGGCAGCAGTTCGG
This sequence comes from Candidatus Aquabacterium excrementipullorum, assembly GCA_019112875.1. Classification (GTDB taxonomy): domain Bacteria; phylum Pseudomonadota; class Gammaproteobacteria; order Burkholderiales; family Burkholderiaceae_C; genus Aquabacterium; species Aquabacterium excrementipullorum. The sequence goes on along the minus strand of DXIO01000056.1, from coordinate 4,955 downwards.
CCGAGAGCGTCTTGGCCAGCGAGATCAGCGCGGCCTTGCTGGCGGCGTACACCGACGAGTTGGGCATGCCGATGTGGGCGTTGATCGAGCCGTTGAGCACGATGGAGGCGCCGCGGTTGAGCACCGGCAGCAGCGCCTGGATCTGGAAGTAGGCGCCCTTGACGTTGGTGCCGAAGGTGCTGTCCCACAAGGCTTCGTCGACATCGGCGAAGGCGGCGAAACGGGCGGCGCCGGCGTTGATGAAGACGGCATCGAGCGTGACGCCTTGCTGCACCAGCGTGGCGGCCAGGGCCTTGGCGCCGGCCACGTCGGCGGCGTCATGGCGCAGGGCGATGGTGCCGGGGCCGATCTGGCGGGCGGCGTCGTCCAGCGCGGCCTGGTCGCGGCCGGTGATGACGACGCGGGCACCTTCCTGAGCGAAGGCCTGGGCTGCGGCCAGGCCGATGCCGCTGCTGCCGCCGGTGACGAGGATGGACTTGGTTTGGAAGCGGTTCATGGTGATCTCCTTCGAATCCGGCGACTTGCCGTGGAATGAATATTGGCGGGGCCAAGTCCATTTGCCGTACCATGGCGCCGATGAACTCGTTCGAAAGGATCGAACATGTTGTCGGAAGAGGATCTGGCGCTGCTGGAGGCCATCAACGAGAGCGGCAGCCTGTCGCGGGCGGCTGCGCGCCTGGGCAAGGCGCCATCGACCGTGTCCCACGCGGCGCGGCAGCTGGAGGCCAAGTTCGATGCGCTGCTGTTCGACCGGCGGCGCTACCGCCTGCAGCTCACGCCGGCCGGGCAGTTGCTGACGCAAGAGGCCGCGCGCCTGATGCAGGACGTGTCGCGGCTGACCCGGCGGGTCAAGCAGGTGGCCGGCGGCTGGGAAGACCGGCTGTGGATCGTCACCGACGAGGTGCTGGAGTTCGACACCCTGGTGCCCGTGATCCAGTCGTTCGACAAGCTCGAATCGGGCGTGAGCCTGCGCATCACGCACGAGGTGCTGGGCGGTACCTGGGAGGCCTTGCGCGACGGACGAGCCGACCTGGTGGTGGGCGCGACCAATGAGCCGCCTGCGATCCCGAAATTGCGCTGGGCCGAGTTGGGCGTGATGGACTGGGTGTTCGCCGTGTCGCCGCGCCACCCGCTGGCCAAGGCGGCCGAGCCGCTGGAGCGCGAGACCGTGGTGCAGCACCGCAGCGTGGTGGTGGCCGACTCATCGCGCCGGCCCGATGCGCGGGGCTATGGCCTGCTGGGCGGGCAGCCCGTGCTGGCGGTGCCGAGCATGCGCGCCAAGATCCTGGCGCAGCGCGACGGGCTGGGTGTGGGCTGGCTGCCCAGGCAGCGTGTGGCGGGCTTGCTGGCCAGCGGGGCGCTGATCGAGAAACGCATGGCCGACCCGCGGGAGCCCAACACGCTCTACGTGGCCTGGCGGGGCGACCAGACGGGCAGGGCGCTGGCCTGGTGGCTGGAGCAGTTCAAGCAGCCGCGTCTGGCGAAGCGGCTGGTGCAGGGGCTGGATCGGTTCGTTTGACGGCGCACACAGCGCTTGTGGCGTGACTCAGAGCGCAGCCAGCGCTTCGTTCCACTTTTGCACACTCACAGGCACGGTGTCGAAGTGAACGTGCAGCAACGAGCGCGGATCCACCGTCACGCCCCGCTTCTTGTACTTCATCTTCACCAGCACTTCGGCGGCGCGCTCGCCTTTCACATGCAGTGTGGAGGCAAAGAAGGCGCACTTGTCATCCGCATAGGCGATGCGGGTGTCGATGCGCACGATGCTGAAGACCGGGATGGGCTTGAGGAAGCGCACGGTCTGCCCCAGGTTGACGAAGCGGGTGCCGCTGCGCAGCGGCTCGAAAAGCCGGCCGACCTGGAGCAGGAAGTCCATCTGCGCGGGCTCGACCAGTTGCAGGTACTTGTCGCTTTTGAGGATCCGCATGCCCACGTCGAAGGGCGTGATCAGGAAGCGGGCGGTGGTGGTGTCGCCGGGCGAGCGACGGCCGTAGACCAGCAGGCCGAGGATGAAGGCAATGATGTTGCGAAACAGCCCGGCCATGCGGTGCCCTGGTGTGGCTCAGATGGCCGCGCGCCGTTGGTAGGTCACGAAGGCGTAGTCGAAATCGTTGGGCGCGGGCGAGTGGTGCGTCTCGCGGCTGACTTCGTCGAACGCGGCCTTGTCCCAGGCGGGGAAGAACGCATCACCCTCGAAGTCACGGTCCACTTCGGTCAGCACCAGTTCATCGGCCCGGGGCAGCGCTTCGGCGTAGACCTGTCCGCCACCGATGATGAAGGCGCGGGGCACGTCGGCCACGAGGTGCAAGGCCGCGTCCAGCGAATGGGCCACTTCCACGCCCGCGGCCAGCCAGCCGGTATCACGCGTGATGACGATGTTGCGCCGGCCGGGCAACGGCTTGCCGATGGAGTCAAACGTCTTGCGGCCCATGATGATCGGGCTGCCGATGGTGGTGCGCTTGAAGAACTGCAGGTCTTCGGGCAGGCGCCACAGCAGGGCGTTGTCTTTGCCGATGGCGCCGTTGCGGGCCACGGCGGCGATGACGGTGAGGATCATGGGCGCGCTCCGGTCATACGGTCACACGGCCACCGGCGCCTTGATGGCGGGGTGGTGTTCGTACTCCAGCACTTCGAAATCCTCGTAGGCGTAGTCGAAGATCGAGTCGGGCTTGCGCTTGATGTTCAGCACCGGGTAGGGGTGGGGCGTGCGGCTCAGTTGCAGCTCGACCTGCTCGGTGTGGTTGCTGTAGATGTGGCAGTCGCCGCCCGTCCAGACGAAGTCGCCCACGTCCAGGTCGCATTGCTGGGCCAGCATGTGGGTGAGCAGGGCGTAGCTGGCGATGTTGAAGGGCACGCCCAGGAAGATGTCGGCGCTGCGCTGGTAGAGCTGGCAGCTGAGCTTGCCCTTGCCGCCGGCCTCGGTGGGCGGGGCCACGTAGAACTGGAAGAAGGCGTGGCAAGGCGGCAGGGCCATCTGCTCGATCAAGCCCACGTTCCAGGCGCTGACGATGATGCGGCGTGAATCGGGGCTGCTCTTGAGTTGCTGCACGACCTGGCTGATCTGGTCGACATGGCCGCCGTCAGGCTTGGGCCAGTTGCGCCATTGCACGCCGTACACGGGGCCGAGCGAGCCATCCTCACGGGCCCACTCGTCCCAGATGGTGACGTTGTGGTCCTTGAGGTACTTGACGTTGTCGTCACCACGCAGGAACCACAGCAGCTCCACGATGATGGATTTCAGGTGCACCTTCTTGGTCGTGACCAGCGGGAAGCCTTCGGACAAATCGAAGCGCATCTGGTGGCCGAACACGCTGCGCGTGCCGGTGCCGGTGCGGTCGGTCTTGAGCACGCCCGTGGTGTAGACGTGGCGCATGAAATCTTCGTACTGGCTTCGAACAGGGCGGCTCACCGGGTACCTCGCGGGGAAAGGTGAAATCGGACGGACAAAAAGACAACAGCCCGGATTATCCGGGCTGTCGGTGCATCCTACCCGGCGCCGAGGCCGGGCGGTGAAACAAGGGAAATCAGGACGCGGCGGCGGTGTCGCGCACGAAGATCTCGACGCGGCGGTTCTTGGCGCGGCCGGCTTCGTCGTTGTTGCTGGCGATGGGCTCACGCGAGCCACGGCCATCGGCCTCGATGCGGTTGGAGGCCACGCCACGGTCGGTCAGGAAATCACGCACGCTGCTGGCGCGAGAGACCGACAGCGGGTTGTTGACGGCATCGCTGCCGGTGCTGTCGGTGTGGCCCACGGCCTTGACGACCAGGGTAGGGTTGTTGCGCAGGCTGGTGGCGAAGGTTTCCAGCACCGAGCGCAGTTCGGGCTTGAGCGCGGCGCTGTTGGTGGCGAACGAGATGTCGTTGGGGATGTTCAGCTTGAGCTGGTTGTCGGCCGTGCGGGTGACTTCCACGCCCGTGCCTTGCGTGGCCTGTTCCATGGCCTGCTTTTGCGATTCGAGGCGCTTGGACCACACGTTGCCGATCACGGCCCCGGCGGCGCCACCGACCACGGCACCGATGGTGCCGCTGTTGCCGGTGGCCTTGCTCAGCACGCCGCCGATCACGGCGCCAGCGGCGGCACCACCGGCGGTGCGCTTTTGAGTGTCGTCCATGTTGGCGCAACCGGTGATCAGGGCGGCACCGAGCAGGGTGCTGGCCATGAAGGCGTTGCGGCGGGCGCTGCGGGGCAGGTTGTTGGTCTGCGTCATGTTGTGTTTCTCCAGGAACGTCGGTCGTGCCTCGGGCGAGGCGATGGCTATCAGTGTGTCCGGCAGGGGCGGCGCGCCGCTGTCGGCTGCACCTGATCCCCCTGTCAGCCGATGCTGACGATGCGTGGCGTGGGCGGCTCGGCCCCGAACTGCGCCGAGGCCAGCCGCTGGTAGAGGCCGCATCGTGCCATGAGTTCCGCGTGGGTGCCAATGTCCACGAGGCGGCCCTGGTCCATCACGGCGATGCGGTCGGCGTTCACCACGGTGCTCAGGCGGTGGGCGATGACCAGAGTGGTGCGGTCCTTCATGGCCTCCTGCAGGGCGGCCTGCACGGCGCGTTCGCTTTCGGTGTCGAGCGCGCTGGTGGCTTCGTCCAGCAGCAGCAGCGGGGCGTTTTTCAGGATGGCACGGGCGATGCTGATGCGTTGGCGCTGACCGCCCGACAGGCGCACGCCGCGTTCGCCCAGGAAGGTGTGGTAGCCCTCGGGCAGGCGCAGCAGGAACTCGTGGGCGTGGGCGGCGCGGGCGGCGGCGGTCACTTCTTCATCCGTGGCTCCGGGGCGGCCGTAGCGGATGTTTTCCATCGCGGTGGACGAGAAGATCGTGCTGTCCTGCGGGACGATGCCGACGCGCTGGCGCAGCTCGTCCAGGCTCAGCGCGTCGATGGGCGTGCCGTTGAGCAGCAACTGCCCGCCCTGTGGATCGTAGTAGCGCAGCAGCAGCTGGAACACGGTGCTCTTGCCGGCG
>DXIO01000055.1 GCA_019112875.1 Candidatus Aquabacterium excrementipullorum | reverse complement strand
CCCACTTTCAAAATATCAACGCTTGTCCAGACCTTGCGGCGGCCAGGCTTCCAGGCGCGAGCCCAGGGCCAGACCACGCGACGCCAGCACTTCCTTGATCTCGTTGAGCGACTTGCGACCCAGGTTCGGGGTCTTGAGCAGCTCGGTCTCGGTGCGCTGGATGAGGTCGCCGATGTAGTAGATGTTCTCGGCCTTCAGGCAGTTGGCCGAACGCACCGTGAGTTCCAGCTCGTCCACAGGACGCAGCAGGATCGGGTCGAAGTTCTGAGCTGCCTTCGCGGGCGCATCGAACGCGGCGATCTCGCTGCCTTCCAGCTGCGCGAACACGGCCAGCTGTTCAACCAGGATCTTGGCCGAAGCACGGATCGCTTCCTCGGGCGAGATGGCGCCGTTGGTTTCGATTTCCATGACCAGCTTGTCCAGGTCGGTACGCTGTTCCACACGGGCGCTTTCGACCGTGTAGCTCACGCGCTTGACGGGCGAGAACGACGCGTCCAGCACGATGCGGCCGATGGCCTTCGTCTCTTCGCCGTAGCGGCGCAGGGTACCGGGCACATAGCCGCGGCCCTTCTCGACCTTGATCTGCATGTCCAGCTTGCCGCCTTGCGACAGGTGGCAGATGACATGGTTCGGGTTTACGATCTCGACGTCGTGGGGGGTCTGGATGTCGGCGGCCGTGACGGGGCCTTCGCCATCCTTGCGCAGCACCAGGGTGACTTCGTCACGGTTGTGCAGACGGAACACCACGCCCTTGAGGTTCAGCATGATGTGCACGACGTCTTCCTGCACGCCATCCAGCGTGGAGTATTCGTGCAGCACACCGGCGATGGTGACTTCCGTCGGCGCAAAACCCACCATCGACGACAGCAGCACGCGGCGAAGCGCGTTGCCCAGCGTGTGACCATAGCCACGCTCGAAAGGCTCGAGTGTGACTTTGGCGCGGTGGCCGCCCAGCGGCTCCACCTGGATGGCTTTGGGTTTCAGCAACGTGGTTTGCATGAGGCCTTCCTGTCAATACCCTCGGCTCGTTACACCGATAAGGCTGATGGACCAACCGGTCTTGCGACCGGCGACTTTTGAAAAAACGACAACAGGGCCACCGGGCCTGGCCAGCGAGGCCAGCGCCCGAAGGCCCTGAAAAATCAACGCGAATACAGTTCGACGATCAGCGATTCGTTGATGTCGGAACCGAACTCATCACGGTCGGGGGCCTTCTTGAAGACGCCTTCCAGCTTGGTGCCATCGACCTGCACCCAGCCCGGCAGACCGATGGACTCGGCCAGCTTCACGGACTCTTGCACGCGGGCCTGCTTCTTGGCCTTGTCGCGCACGGCGACGACGTCGCCCGACTTGACGTTGTACGACGGGATGTTCACGACTTGACCGTTCACGGTCACGCCCTTGTGGCCCACCAGCTGGCGAGCTTCAGCGCGCGTGGAGCCGAAGCCCATGCGGTACACGACGTTGTCCAGGCGGGACTCCAGCAGGGCCAGCAGGTTCGAGCCGGTGTTGCCCTTGCGGCGCTCGGCTTCGGCGAAGTAGCGGCGGAATTGCTTTTCCAGCACGCCGTACATGCGCTTGACCTTCTGCTTTTCACGCAGTTGCAGACCGAAGTCGGAGGTGCGCGAGCCGGAGGTGCGGCCGTGTTGACCGGGCTTGGAATCGAACTTGGCCTTGTCGCTGATGGGGCGACGGGCGCTCTTCAGGAACAGGTCGGTGCCTTCGCGGCGGGCCAGTTTGGCCTTGGGTCCGAGATAACGTGCCACTTGAGTGTCCTCTCAAATCAGTCTGACGTCAGCGGCGGCATGGGCCGTCCGACGCGAGTTCGGCGAATGTTGTTGTGCGCTCGAACGGTGGTCTTGAAATGGCGTCGGCCGCTCGAAAGCGGCAGGCGCGCGAAAAACCTGTGATTATAGCCACAGGACAACCCTTGTTACATGGATACCAGACAGATCCGAATGGATTTGTCAAGATCGAGCCACGTTCGCCAGGGTCTTGCGATCGGCGGGCGCCTTGCCATGCAAAGCGCGATCACCAAAAGGCAACGCCTCGCCGACGGACAGGCCGCGGGCGAGGCGCGCAGAGCCAACTCAGATGCGACGACGCTTCTGGGGACGGCAGCCGTTGTGCGGCACGGGGGTCACGTCCGAGATCGAGTTGATCCGGATGCCCAGCGACGCCAGGGCGCGAACCGAAGATTCACGACCAGGGCCGGGGCCCTTGATCTCGACGTCCAGGTTCTTGATGCCTTGCTCTTGAGCCGCGCGGCCAGCCACTTCAGCGGCCACCTGGGCAGCGAAAGGGGTGGACTTGCGCGAGCCCTTGAAGCCTTGACCACCGCTCGAGGCCCACGACAGGGCGTTGCCCTGACGGTCCGTGATGGTGATGATGGTGTTGTTGAACGAGGCGTGCACGTGAGCGATGCCGTCCGCGATGTTCTTGCGGATCTTCTTGCTCACGCGGCGGGCCGCGCTGTTGGCAGGTGCTTTAGCCATAAAAACCTTCTCTCTCGACGAGCCCCGGTCGGGACCGGGGGCAGTATCTCATTGAATGGCGAAGATCACTTCTTGCCGGCGATTGCCTTGCGCGGACCCTTGCGGGTACGGGCGTTCGTGCGGGTGCGCTGACCACGGCAAGGCAGACCACGGCGGTGACGGAAACCGCGGTAGCAGCCGATGTCCATGAGGCGCTTGATGTTCATGGACAGCTCGCGACGCAGGTCACCTTCGATGGTGAGCTTGCCCACTTCGTCCCGGATCTTTTCCAGGTCGCCGTCGGTCAATTCCTTGATCTTCTTGTTGAAGGGAATACCGGCGGCCGAGCAGATCTTCTGCGCGGTGGTGCGGCCAATGCCGTAGATGTGCGTCAAGCCAATTTCAGTGTGCTTGTGCGGCGGGATGTTGATGCCAGCAATACGTGCCATAGCTGTCCTCTGATACCGTGATAGTTCGCCTGCCGGGGATCAACCCTGGCGCTGCTTGTGACGGGGGTCGGTGCAGATCACGCGAACCACGCCCTTGCGGCGGATGACTTTGCAATTGCGGCACATTTTCTTGACAGATGCCGAGACTTTCATGGTTTTCTCCTGGTCCGCTGATTGCTCAGCGGGGATTCACGCTTCGTAAACCGGGTCTATGAATTCGCTCACTTCGCCCGGAATACGAACGCGAGCACGGGTCAATCGTTAGCCAGAGGGTGTGCGGCGGATGTTGTCATCTCGCCGGGTGCCGTGCACACACCCTGCCGGGGTCAACTGGTTTTGAAATTCGCTTTCTTCAGCAGCGATTCGTACTGCTGGGACATCACATAAGACTGCACCTGGGCCCAGAAGTCCATCGTGACGACCACGATGATCAACAGGGACGTTCCACCGAAGTAGAAGGGCACGTTGTACTTGAGCACCAGGAACTCGGGCAGCAGGCACACCAGGGTGATGTAGACCGCGCCAGCCAGCGTCAGACGGGCCAGGATCTTGTCGATGTACTTGGCCGTGTTGTCGCCGGGACGGATGCCAGGAATGAACGCGCCGCTCTTCTTCAGGTTGTCTGCGGTTTCACGGCTGTTGAAAACCAGCGCCGTGTAGAAGAAGCAGAAGAACACGATGGCCGCGGTGTACAGCAACACGTAGATCGGCTGACCGGGCGACAACATGCCAGCCAGGTCCTTGAGCCAGCGCATGCTGTCACCGGTGGCGAACCAGCCCACCGCCGTTGCCGGCAACAGGATGATCGACGAGGCGAAGATCGGGGGGATCACGCCAGCCATGTTGACCTTCAAGGGCAGGTGAGACGACTGGCCACCATAGACCTTGTTGCCGACCTGACGCTTGGCGTAATTCACCAGGATCTTGCGCTGACCGCGTTCCACGTACACCACACCGAAGGTGACCAGGATCACGATGGCGATGATGAAGATGGCCGCGGGGATGCTCATGGCACCGGTGCGGATCAACTCGAACAGGCCACCGATGGCGTTGGGCAGACCAGCCGCAATGCCCGCGAAGATCAGGATCGAGATGCCGTTGCCCAGACCACGCTCGGTGATCTGCTCACCCAGCCACATCAGGAACATCGTGCCGGCCGTCAGGCTGACGATCACCGTGAACACGAAGCCGAAGCCCGGGTTCAAGGCGTAGGCAGACACGCCCTGCGCCGCGAAGAACGACTGCACCAGTGCAATCAGCACGGTCAGGTAACGCGTGTACTGGGTGATCTTGCGACGACCCGCTTCGCCTTCCTTCTTCAGGGCTTCGAGCGACGGCACCACGTAGCCCATCATCTGCATGATGATGGACGACGAGATGTACGGCATGATACCCAGCGCGAACACCGTGAACTTGGACAAAGCGCCGCCCGAGAACATGTTGAACAGGTTCAGGATGCCGCCCTGCTGCCCCTTGAAGAACTGGAGCAGCTGCGCATTGTCGATACCAGGCACGGGGATGTGTGCCCCGATGCGGTAGACGACCAGCGCCAGCAGCAGGAACGTCAGACGGCGACGCAGGTCGCCGAACTTGCCGTTCTGAGCCAGTTGGGTAGGAGAGGTTGCCATGAGTCCTGTTCAGTCTCGAGTGTTGCCGATGCCCGGGGCTTATTCGCCCAGCGAACCGCCAGCGGCTTCGATCGCGGCCTTGGCGCCTGCGGTCGCGCCGATCCCCTTGAGGGAGACCTTCTTGCTCAGTTCGCCCGACTTGATGACCTTGACCACCTTGGCGATCTGGGAAATCAGGCCAGCTTGCTTGAGCAGCAGCACGTCCACTTCCGTGGCGTCCAGCGCTTGCAGTTCACCCAGGGTGATCTCGGCGTTGTACTTCAGCAGGTGCGACTTGAAGCCGCGCTTGGGCAGGCGACGCTGCAGGGGCATCTGACCGCCCTCGAAGCCCACCTTGTGGTAGCCACCCGAACGCGACTTCTGACCCTTGTGACCGCGACCAGCGGTCTTGCCCAGGCCCGAGCCGATGCCGCGGCCGACGCGGCGCTTGGCGTGCTTGGCGCCCTTGCCGGGCTTGATGGTATTGAGTTCCATGGTATTTCCCAACGAAGCGGCGCTCAGAGCACCACAACCAGGTAGCGGACCTTGTTGATCATGCCGCGCACAGCGGGCGTGTCTTCCAGGACGCGGGTGCCGTTCAGGCGACGCAGACCCAAACCAAGCACGGTGGCGCGGTGATCTGCCTTGGTGCCGATGGGGCTGCGAACCAGCTTGACGGTCAGAGTTTTCTTTTCGCTCATGTCAGCTCTCCTGCGGATCAGTTGAAGATTTCTTCAACCGACTTGCCGCGCTTGGCCGCCACTTCGGCGGGCGTGGTCGAGCGGCTCAGCGCGTCGAACGTGGCGCGAACCAGGTTGTAGGGGTTGGTCGAACCGAAGCTCTTGGCCACGATGTCGGTCACGCCCATCACTTCGAACACGGCACGCATCGGGCCGCCGGCGATGATGCCGGTACCAGCGGGTGCGGGTGCCAGCAGGACGCGGGAAGCACCGTGCTCACCGATCACGTTGTGGTGAACGGAGCCGTTCTTCAGCGAGACCTTCAGCATGTTGCGACGAGCTTGGTCCATGGCCTTGGACACGGCCAGCGGCACTTCACGCGCCTTGCCCTTGCCCATGCCGATGCGACCATCGCCATCACCGACCACGGTGAGGGCAGCGAAGCCCATGATCCGACCGCCCTTGACGACCTTGGTCACGCGGTTGACCTGGATCATCTTTTCGCGCAGACCGTCGTCGCGACCTTCGTCAGCCACTTTGGGTTGAAACTTAGCCATTTGGTATTCCTTACGATGCCGGGCGCTTAGAACTGCAGGCCGGCTTCACGCGCGGCTTCAGCCAGGGCCTTGATACGACCGTGGTAGGCAGAGCCCGAGCGGTCGAAAGCAACCTTCTCGACGCCAGCGGCCTTCGCCTTTTCGGCGATGCGCTTGCCGATCACGGTGGCGGCGTTCACGTTGCCACCCTTGCCAGAGCCACCCAACTGCTCGCGCACTTCCTTCTCGGCGGTCGAGGCGGAAGCAAGCACCTTGGAGCCGTCGCCGGTGACGACGGTGGCGTAGATGTGCAGGTTGGTGCGGATGACCGTCAGGCGCACAGCGCCTTGCAGGGCGATGCGAGCGCGCGTTTGACGCGAGCGACGCAGGCGCTGTTCCTTCTTGTTGATAGACATGAATCAGCTCCTTACTTCTTCTTGGTCTCTTTCAAGACCACGCGCTCGTCGGCATAGCGGATGCCCTTGCCCTTGTAAGGCTCGGGCGGACGGAAGGCGCGCACTTCGGCGGCGATCTGTCCGACCACTTGACGGTCCACACCCTTGATCAGGATCTCGGTCTGAGACGGGGTCTCGACCTTGATGCCGGCGGGCATGTCCTTGACCACGGGGTGAGAGAACCCGATTTGCAGGTTCAGCTTCTGGCCTTGGGCCTGGGCACGGAAGCCCACGCCGACCAGGGTCAGCTTCTTCTCGAAGCCCTTGCTCACGCCGTTGACCATGTTGTTCACCAGGGCGCGAACGGTGCCGGACATCGCATTGGCGGCGGCCGTGTCGTTGGCAGGGGTGACCTTCAGGACACCAGCGTCGTTGGCCACGCGGGCCAGCTCGGACTGGGGACGGGTCAGGGAGCCGAGGGCGCCCTTGACGGTGATTTGATCTGCAGTGATCTGCACGTCCACACCTTGGGGGACGGCGATCGGCATTTTTCCTACGCGGGACATGTCGATGGCTCCTCGATCAGGCGACGTAGCAGAGCACTTCGCCGCCGATACCGGCAGCGCGAGCCTTGCGGTCGGTCATCACGCCTTGCGGGGTGGTGACGATGGCCACGCCCAGGCCGTTCTGGACCTGAGGGATGCTGTGGCGGCCTTTGTACACACGCAGACCAGGCTTGGACACGCGCTCGATTTTCTCGATCACGGGGCGACCTGCGTAGTACTTCAGGGCGATTTCCAGCGTGGGCTTGGCGCCCTCACCGGTGACGGCGTAACCGTCGATGTAGCCTTCGTCCTTCAGGACCTGGGCGATCGCGACTTTCAGCTTCGACGACGGCAGCGCCACGGTGGCCTTTTCGACCATTTGGGCGTTGCGAATGCGCGTCAGCATGTCGGCGATGGGATCACTCATGCTCATGGGATAACTCCTGTTCGTTCCCTGCCGACTTACCAGCTTGCCTTGGTGACACCGGGGATGTCACCGGCAAATGCCAGTTCGCGGATCTTGCTACGGCCCAGGCCGAACTGACGGAAGGTGCCACGGGGGCGACCGGTCAAGTTGCAGCGGTTGCGCAGACGGGTGGGGTTGGCGTTGCGGGGCAGCTTTTGCAGCTCCAGGCGGGCGGCGTAACGCTCGTCGTCGGACTTGTTGGCGTCATCGATGACAGCCTTGAGTTCGGCGTACTTCTTGGCGTACTTGGCGACCAGCTTTTCGCGCTTTTCTTCGCGTTGCTTCAGAGAGACTTTAGCCACGTTCCACCTCAGTTCTTGAACGGGAATTTGAAAGCCG
>DXIO01000054.1 GCA_019112875.1 Candidatus Aquabacterium excrementipullorum | reverse complement strand
AAGGTGGCTGCCAAGTACAGCAAGCAGTTCCCGAAGCTGAACCTGTTCACCATCGACGACACCTTCGGTGGCTGGGCCAAGGCTCAGAAGACGCACTTCGCCGATGGCGGCGTGTTCGACCAGATCTACGTGAAGAAGTAAGCACGGTCGAACTGAAACGAGCAAGTGGGGTGGTGCCTGTCTGATACAGGCATCCTTGGCGGCCTCGGTGGTCATGCTCCGAGGCCGCTTTTTTCCTGCCTGATATTGTTGGTTTTCGCATAAGCAAGTACGGAAACCTCACTTAAAGGCAAGATGAACGCCCCATAACATACGCACCGCGCATCAGAAAGGGGTTTGTCATGCGTTTTTCTTTGAATAAATCGCTGAGTCACTGGGTCCTGGCCGCTTCCACGTCCGTGGTGGCCCTGACATCGGCGGGCGTTGCCCACGCCGATGCCACGCTGTTGAACGTCAGCTACGACGTCACCCGCGAGTTCTACAAGGACTACAACAAGGGCTTCATCGCCTACTGGAAGAAGACGACCGGCGAGACGCTGACGATCAACCAGTCGCACGGTGGCTACAGCAAGCAGGCCAGCAGCGTGGCCGAAGGCCTCGAGGCCGACGTGATCACGATGAACCAGGCCAACGACATCGACATCCTGTTCGATCGCGCCAAGCTCATCCCCCAGAACTGGGCCACGCGCCTGCCCAACAACAGCTCGCCCACGACCTCGGTGTCCGTGATCCTGGTGCGCAAGGGCAACCCCAAGAAGATCAAGGACTGGGTCGATCTGGCCCGCCCCGGTATCTCGGTGGTCATCCCCAACCCGAAGGTGTCGGGCAATGGCCGCTACACCTACCTGGCCGCCTACGGCTCGGCCCTGAAAAAGGGCAGTGACGTCAGCAACGCCCGCGCCCTGGTGCGTGGCATCTTCGCCAACGTGCCCGTGTTCGACGGCGGCGGCCGCGCGGCGACCACCACCTTCGCGCAGCGCAACATCGGCGACGCGCTGGCCACCTTCGAGAGCGAAGTGCCGCTGATCAAGAACGAGTTCGGCAACGACTTCGAAGTGGTCTACCCCAGCATCACCGTGCTGGCCGAGAACCCGGTCAGTGTCGTCGACAAGGTGGTCGACAAGAAGGGCACGCGCAAGCAGGCCGAGGCCTACCTGAAGTACCTCTACTCGGACGAAGGCCAGGAAGTGGCTGCCAAGCACAACCTGCGCCCCCGTTCGGCCAAGGTGCTGGCCGCGCACGCCAAGGACTTCCCGAAGGTCAACACCTTCACGGTGGGTGAGGTGTTCGGCGGCTGGACCAAGGCCCAGAAGGACCACTTCGCCGACGGCGGTACCTACGACCAAATCCTGGCCGCTGGCCGCAAGTGATCGCCCGGGGCGCCGCCGTGAGGTGGCGCCTCTCAACCGACGCAGTTCTTTCGGTTCTCCCTCCCATGATCTTTTCCCGCACCCTGCTCAGGCGGCACACCGTGCTGCCGGGCTTCGATCTGGCCCTCGGGCTCACGATCTTCTACCTCAGCCTGATCGTCCTGATCCCGCTGTCGGCCACCTTCCTGCGCACCACGGAGCTGACCTGGCCGCAGTTCATCGACGTGGTGACCTCGCCGCGCGTGGTGGCCTCGTACAAGCTGACCTTCGGCTCGTCGATCCTGGCGGCCATCGTCAACGGCGTGTTCGGCCTGCTGGTGGCCTGGGTGCTGGTGCGCTACCAGTTCTTCGGCCGCCGCATCGTCGATGCGCTGGTGGACTTGCCCTTCGCGCTGCCCACCGCCGTGGCTGGCATCACGCTGACGGGCCTGTACGCCAGCAACGGCTGGATCGGCAAGTTCCTGGCGCCGCTGGGCATCAAGGTGGCGTATTCGCCGATCGGCGTGTTCGTGGCGATGACCTTCATCGGGCTGCCCTTCGTGGTGCGAACGGTGCAGCCGATCCTGGAAGACCTGGCCAAGGAGCTGGAAGAGGCCTCGGCCACGCTGGGCGCCAACCGCCTGCAGACCTTCCGCCACGTGATCCTGCCGGTGCTGATGCCAGCGCTGCTCACGGGCTTCGCGCTGGCCTTTGCCCGCGCGCTGGGCGAGTACGGCTCGATCATCTTCATCGCCGGCAACATGCCGATGATCTCGGAGATCACGCCGCTGCTGATCATCACCAAGCTGGAGCAATACGACTACGCTGGCGCCACCGCCATCGCCGTGGTGATGCTGGTCATGTCCTTCATCCTGCTGCTGGCCATCAACGGGCTGCAGGCCTGGACCCGCAAGCGCCAGGGGAAGTAACACCATGAGTTCGATGTCTCCCCCCAATCATTCCGAGGCCACGCGCGAGCCGGCCTGGGTGCGCTGGACGCTGATCACCACGGCCTTGGTGTTCCTGTCGCTGTTCCTGTTCGTGCCGCTGGTGTCCGTGTTCTTCGAGGCCCTCAAGAAGGGCTGGGACGTGTACCTGGCCGCCGTGACCGAGCCCGATGCGGTGTCGGCGATCAAGCTCACGCTGATCGCGGCCGTGATCTCCGTGCCGCTGAACCTGGTGTTCGGCATCGCGGCGGCCTGGGCGATCGCCAAGTTCGATTTCCGCGGCAAGAGCGTGCTGCTCACGCTGATCGACCTGCCGTTCTCCGTCTCGCCGGTGATCGCCGGCCTGATCTATGTGCTGGTGTTCGGCCTGCAGGGCTGGTTCGGCGAATGGCTGCGTGACCACGATCTGAAGGTGATCTTCGCGGTGCCGGGCATCGTGCTGGCCACCATCTTCGTGACCTTCCCCTTCATCGCGCGTGAACTGATTCCGCTGATGCAGGCGCAGGGTCAGGAGCAGGAAGAAGCCGCCCGCGTGCTGGGTGCCTCGGGCTGGCAGTCGTTCTGGAAAGTCACGCTGCCCAACGTGAAGTGGGCATTG
Source organism: Candidatus Aquabacterium excrementipullorum (assembly GCA_019112875.1). Lineage (GTDB taxonomy): Bacteria > Pseudomonadota > Gammaproteobacteria > Burkholderiales > Burkholderiaceae_C > Aquabacterium > Aquabacterium excrementipullorum. The sequence continues at coordinate 34,804 of DXIO01000054.1, read as the reverse complement.
CTGTACGGTGTGATCCTCTGTAATGCCCGCGCCATGGGCGAGTTCGGCGCCGTGTCGGTGGTGTCGGGCCACGTGCGCGGTCAGACCAACACCTTGCCCCTGCACATCGAGATCCTCTATAACGAGTACCAGTTCGCCGCGTCCTTCGCCGTGGCCTCCCTGCTGGCCAGCCTCGCGCTGGTCACCCTGGTGCTGAAATTCATCGTCGAACGCCGGGTGCAGCAGGAAATCGCCCAGGCTAAGGATGCCGGAGCCGCGTCATGAGCATTGAAGTCAAGAACCTCGTCAAACGTTTCGGATCGGTCACGGTCTGTGATCACCTTAACCTGGACATCCCCTCCGGTGAACTGGTGGCGCTGCTGGGCCCGTCGGGCTCGGGCAAGACCTCGCTGCTGCGCATCATCGCGGGCCTGGAAACGCCGGATGCCGGCTCGGTGCTCTTCCATGGTGCCGATGCGACCAACGTGTCCGTGCGTGATCGCAATGTGGGCTTCGTGTTCCAGCACTACGCGCTGTTCGGCCACATGAGCATCTTCGAGAACGTGGCCTTCGGCCTGCGCGTGCGCCCCAAGGCGACCCGCCCGAGCGAGTCCGAGATCCGCAAGAAGGTGACGGAGCTGCTCAAGCTGGTGCAGCTGGACTGGATCGCCGACCGCTATCCGCACCAGCTGTCCGGTGGTCAGCGTCAGCGTATCGCGCTGGCCCGTGCCCTGGCGGTGGAGCCCAAGGTGCTGCTGCTGGACGAGCCCTTCGGCGCCCTCGATGCCCAGGTGCGCAAGGAACTGCGCCGCTGGCTGCGTCGCCTGCACGACGAGATCCATGTGACCAGCGTGTTCGTGACCCACGACCAGGAAGAAGCCATGGAAGTGGCCGACCGCATCGTGGTGATGAACCAGGGCCGCATCGAGCAGGAAGGCACGCCGGACGAGGTGTACGACCACCCGGCCACGCCCTTCGTGCTGCAGTTCCTGGGCGATGTGAACCTGTTCCATGGCCGTGACCACGCGCCGGGTGCCGTGGCCGCCGCCAACAGCACGGGCAGCGCCACCGACGTGAGTTATGTGCGTCCGCACGAGATCCAGGTGCTGGCCCGCGCCGAAGAGGGCAGCCTGCCCGTCACCTTGGTGCACACGCTGACCGTGGGCCCGAACACGCGCCTGGAGTTCAAGCGCACGGACGGCCAGGGCGAGGTGGACGTGGAACTGCCCCGCAGCGAGTACGCCGCACTGCGCGACAGCGGCATCCTGGAAACAGGCGCCACCGTCCACCTGAAGCCCCGCCGCGTGCGCCGCTTCAGCGTGGTGGGCGGCAAGCAGGGCGAGTTCGTCGAGACGGATCCGGCGGCGCTGATCTGATCGGCTGAGCCTGCGCTCCCACATCCCCGACCGGCTGCGAGGCCGCTCGGGGATGTTTGCTTTTGCGGTCTCTGGCATCTGTCTTGCATACGAGGGCTCCATGAACTTGACCAGGTGGTCAGGTTCTTGTCCACCCCAACGGAGTCCCCCTCGTGAAGCAAACCGCCCGACGCACGCTGTTGAACCGCCTGGCCTCGCTGGCCATGGCCGCCGCCCTGGCCCCGGCCCTGATGAGCACCTTGCCCGCGCAGGCGCAAGCCAAGCTGAAGGTGGCCGCCATCTACACGGTGCCGGTCGAGCAGCAGTGGGTGTCGCGCATCCACAAGGCGTTGAACGCGGCCAAGGCGCGGGGCGAGATCGAGTACGTCTACTCCGAGAACACCGCCAACGCCGACTACGAGCGCGTGATGCGCCAGTACGCCGAGGCCGGCAACACGCTGATCCTGGGCGAGGTGTTCGGCGTGGAGGCCGCGGCCCGCAAGGTGGCCAAGGACTATCCGAAGGTGAGCTTCCTGATGGGCTCGTCGGGCAAGCCGCAGCAGCCCAACTTCTCGGTGTTCGACAACTACATCCAGGAGCCGGCCTACCTGAGCGGCATGGTGGCCGGTGGCGTGAGCAAGAGCGGGCACATCGGCATGGTGGGCGGCTACCCCATCCCCGAGGTGAACCGCCTGATGCACGCCTTCATGGCGGGCGCGAAAGAGATCAACCCGAAGGTGAAGTTCACGGTGAGCTTCATCGGCTCTTGGTTCGATCCGCCAAAGGCCAAGGAAGCCGCCTTCGCGATGATCGACAAAGGTGCGGATCTGCTTTACGCCGAGCGCTTCGGTGTGAGCGATGCGGCCAAGGAGAGGGGCAAGCTGGCCATCGGCAACGTGATCAACACGCAGCCGCAGTACCCGGAAACGGTGGTGGCCTCGGCCCTGTGGAATATGGAGCCCACGGTGGATACGGCCATCAAGAAAGTGAAGGCCGGGCAGTTCAAGGGTGAGGACTACGGCGTGTACTCCACCATGAAGTACAAGGGCAGCGAACTGGCGCCGCTGGGCACGTTTGAGGGCAAGGTGCCGGCCGATGTGGTGGCCAAGGTCAAGGCCAAGGAAGCGGCGATCCTGTCGGGCAGCTTCAAGGTGCAGGTGGTGGAGACGGAGCCCAAGTCGAACTGATTCGTCGAACTGATTCGTCGAACCGATCCGTCGATCTGATCCGGCTGTATCCGATATGACCGAGCCCGTGCTGCGCCTGAGCGGCATCACCAAGCGCTTCGGCTCGCTGGTGGCCAACGATGGCATCTCGCTGGAGCTGTGCGCCGGCGAGGTGCTGGCCTTGCTGGGCGAGAACGGTGCGGGCAAAAGCACGCTGGTGTCGATCCTGTTCGGGCACTACGTCGCAGATGCTGGGCACATCGAGGCTTTCGGCCAACCTTTGCCGCCGGGCCAGCCGCGTGCGGCGCTGGCGGCAGGCATTGGCATGGTGCACCAGCACTTCACGCTGGCCGACAACCTGAGCGTGCTGGACAACGTGATGCTGGGCACCGAGCCGCTGTGGCGATGGCGCTCGAAGCGCGGGGCAGGGCGCCAGCGCCTGGACGAGCTGGCCCAGCGATTCGGCCTGCGCGTGCGGCCCGAGGCGCTGGTGGGGAGCCTGTCGGTGGGTGAGCGCCAGCGGGTGGAGATCCTGAAGGCGCTGTACCGAGGCGCGCGCATCCTGATCCTGGACGAGCCCACGGCCGTGCTGACGCCGCAGGAGAGCGAACAGCTCTTCGCCACGCTGGACACGCTGGTCAAGGACGGCCTGGCCGTGATCTTCATCAGCCACAAGCTGGACGAGGTGCTGCGCGTGTCGCACCGCGTGGCGGTGCTGCGCGGCGGCAAGTTGGTGCACAGCGGGCCGACCCGGGGCACCAGCAAGGTCGGACTGGCGGCGACGATGGTGGGGCGTGAGGTTTTGGTGCCCAGCCGGCCGGCCACGGTGCGCGCGCCGGGCGCCTTGGTGCTGAACTGCAAGGACGTGCACACCTCGGCGCGCGGCCATGCCACAGCCTTGTCCGGCGTCGATCTGCGTGTGCTGTCAGGCGAGATCCTGGCCGTGGCGGGGGTGTCCGGCAATGGGCAGGTGGCACTGGCGGAGTTGCTGCACGGCCTGATCCCGGTGCAGCGTGGAAGCCTGCAGGTGCAGGGGCGCACATTGCCGGCCCGGCCGCGAGACTGGATCGGATTGCCGGTGGCGCGCGTGCCGGAAGATCGCCACAGCCAGGGCGTGGTGGGCGATCTGAGCCTCTGGGAGAACACCATCACCGAGCGCCTGCGCGACAAGCGCTTCGCGCGCTGGGGCTGGGTGCGCAGGGCAGCGGCCAGGGCCCATGCACAGGCGCTGATCCAGCGCTTCGATGTGCGCGGCGGCGGCCCGGACACGCCGGCCCGTCGCCTGTCGGGCGGCAACATGCAGAAGCTGGTGCTTGGACGGGCCTTGGCCCTGGGTGACGACACGCCGCACGGCGCGCCGACCTTGATCGTCGCGGCCCAGCCGACCTGGGGGCTGGACGTGGGCGCGGTGGCCTTCGTGCACGAGCGCCTGCTGGAAGCCGCTGCCAAAGGCAGTGCCGTATTGCTGATTTCCGAAGACCTGGATGAGATCCTCGCATTGGCCGACCGCATCGCCGTGATGCACCAGGGGCGCCTGACACCCGCCCGCCCGCGCGCCGCCTGGACCCTGGCTTCGCTGGGCCTGGCCATGGCGGGCAGCACGGGCAATGCCGGCGTGCCGACCGACACCGCACCTGCCGATGCATGACACCTCACCATGAGCCTGAGCTTCCCCTCCATTCTTCGCTGGCGCCTCGAATCGCGTGAACAGCCTGCCCGATGGGGATGGCTGTGGGCGCCGTTGGCGGCCATCGGGGCGACCTTGCTGCTCGCGGCCGGCCTGATCGCCTGGGCCGGCGCCCCCATCGCACAGGCCTATGTGGCCTTGCTGAAAGGCGCATGGGGATCGGCCTTCGCCATTTCTGAAACGCTGACCCGGGCCACGCCGCTGATCCTGACGGGCCTGGCGGCCGCCATGGCTTTCCGTGCGCGATTGTTCAATATCGGTGCGGAGGGGCAACTCTACCTGGGGGCGCTGGCCGCCGTGGCCGTGGGCGGACAGCATCCAGGGCTGGATGCGATGGCCTTGCCTGCGCCCTGGATGACGGTGCAGATGGTGGCAGCAGGCGCGCTGGCAGGCGCGCTGTGGCTGCTGGGGCCGGCCTTGCTCAAGATCCGCTTCGGCGTGGACGAGGTGGTCACCACCCTGCTGATGAATTTCATCGCGCTGCTGCTGGTGTCCATGCTGCTGGACGGGGCCATGAAGGACCCGACCGCCATGGGCTGGCCGCAATCGGTGGCCCTGTGGCCCGAGCTGGAGTTCGGCCGGCTGATGGAGCGGTCACGCGTGCACACAGGCCTGGTCGGCGCTGTATTGTTGGCCGCGCTGCTGTGGCTGGTCGACCGCTACACCACGCTGGGCCTGGGCCTGCGTGCGGTCGGTGCCAACGCCCGCGCTGCCGCTTTCGCGGGCTTGCCCGTGGGGCGCCTCACGGTGCTGACGGCCTTGATGTCCGGCGCGCTGGCTGGCCTGGCCGGCGTGGGCGAGGTGGCTGGCCGCACCAGCTACCTCACGCTGGACATGTCGCCCGGCTACGGCTATGGCGGCATCGTGATCGCCATGCTGGCGGGCCTTCACCCATTGGGCGTGGTGGCCGCTGCCGTGTTCGTGGCCAGCGTGCTGGTGGGCGCCGATGCCATGAGCCGCTCGCTGGGCGTGCCCACCTACCTGGCCGATGTGATGGTGGCGCTGGCCCTCCTGTGCATGCTGGTCAGCCAGCTGTTCACGCGCTACCGCCTGCGCCGCCTGGCCGCCACCCCGGGAGCGCTCGCATGACCGAGGTGTGGGACCTGATCGCGCAAGCGAGCTTCTGGATTGCCGTGCTGCGCACCGCCACGCCCTTGCTGCTGGGCACGCTGGGCGTGTTGCTGTGCGAGCGCGCGGGCGTGCTCAACCTGGGCATCGAAGGGATCATGGTGGCCGGTGCGCTGAGCGGCTGGCTGTCGGTCTACCACGGGGCGAGCCTGCCCATGGGCGTGCTGATTGCTGCCGGTGTGGGCGCGCTGTGCGGCCTGCTGCTTGCCCTGCTGACGGTGGGCCTGGCTTTGTCGCAGCATGTCGCCGGGCTGGGCCTGACCATGCTGGCCACCAGCCTGAGCTACTACGGCTACCGCATCGCCTTCCCGAAGATCACCACGCCGCCCACCATCGTGCCGATGACGTCCATGGGCAGCGACCTAACCGGGCTGGACACGATTGCCTTGATCGGCCCCGTTCTGGCCGCGCAGACGCCGTTGACCTGGGCCGCCTTGCTGCTGGTGCCATTGCTGGCCTGGGTGCTGATGCGCACACCGCTGGGCCTGGCCGTGCGCATGGTGGGCGAGAACCCGGCCGCCGCCGAGGGGCAGGGCCTGAGCGTGACGGGCCTGCGCACCGGCGCGATCGTGGCGGGCTCGGCGCTGATGGGCGTGGCCGGGGCCTTCCTCACGCTGTCGGCTTTCAATGCGTTCTACATCAACATGATCAACGGACGTGGCTGGATCTGCGTGGCGCTGGTGGTGTTCGCCTCCTGGCGGCCAGGCAAGGCGTTGCTGGGCGCGCTGCTGTTCGCGGCCTTCGATGCGCTGCAGTTGCGCCTGCAGCAGGCCGGTGGCGATGTGCTGGGCATCGCCTTGCCGTACCAGCTCTACCTGATGCTGCCCTACGTGCTCTCCATCCTGGCCCTGGTGGTGATGGCGCGCCGTGCGGCCTACCCGCAGGCCTTGATGAAGCCTTACCGCGCCGGGGAGCGTTAGCCCGCGAGCGCGCAGGCACCTTGTTTGCCAAGACGGCTCATGGCGCGGCACCGCAGCCTGTTGCGGTTGCCGCATCGTCCACAAGAACCGCGTGACGCGATGGAGGCAGCATGGACAAGATCATCAAGGAATCCGACATCAACACCATTCGCCTGGAGGACTTCTCCAGCGTGGCGCTGACCAGCAACCTCGAGGGGCAACCCGACGTGCCCGTCGATGTGCCGGCCGCGCGCCTGGCTGGCTCCGGGCTGCCGCAAAGCAGCGGGCGAGCATCGTCGCACCTGCGCATCGTGGTGGAAGACCCCGATGGTGAAGACACCATGTTGCGTGTGAAGCGCGCATTCGGCCTGTCGCACCAGCCGGCCCAGGGCACGCTCAAGGTGTGAGTACCAGCAAGCCGGGAGGCTTGCGCTTCATGAGCAACCGGCTGCCAGGTGGCGGCCGGTTTGCGGCCCGCTCAAGATAATGCTTGGTGATGGCCTGTGCCTTGATATGCGCAGGCATGGTGAATTTTCAAACCCAATGAGTAACGCCGTGTTTTTGTCTGACGCTGTGGCAACAATTCATTCTCCTTTTTGACTGGTATTGCGTGGCACAGGGCTTGCGAAATGCCTGCTTGTTTTCGAAAGAACTCAAAGGAGGGGCTTCAATTCTTGATGCAAACAAGCGAAGGTACTTTGCGCATTGTCGGTTTCTGATGATGCATCTTGTTTTTCTGAGGAATATCAAGCCCTTGCATCTGCCGCCAGGTGGATGCATTCGTTGACCATCTGATCATTCAGTCGGGAGTTTTCATGAGCGTTTCGATGCCTGGCAATAAGCCGGCAGGTTATCTTTCATCCGTTCATTTTCGAAATGTCGGGATATTGTCTGGCTGGACTTTGCTCGGTGCCATTTGCGCTACGCCCACAGCCGCATGGGCTCAGCAAAACACCCCGACCCTGGCTGACATACTGGCTGAAAATGCCAGACTGAGGGCAGAAAATGCCGCGCTGGCCGCCAAGGTGGCTGCACAGGGCGAGGCAAGGCCCGCCATTTCTTCCTCCGCATCGCCCGATCCTGCGGTGACGACCGCACCCGACCAAGCCACTGCCAACGCCTCGACGGCATCGCCATCGGGGCCCGCCGCTGAACTGGAGCAGGTGGTGGTGCGCAACCGCCGCCGCAGCGTGCTGGAAACCGTCAAGGAGGTGCCACAGTCCGTGTCCATCGTGGCTGGCGAGGAGCTTGAAAAGCAACAGGTCAGCAACTTCCGCGACGTGATCAAGCGCATCGGCAACATCAAATGGGCGGGCTCCAGCACCAACCCGACCACCACGGCCCTGAGCCTGCGAGGCGTCGGCTACCTCGGCTCCGGCGGGGCGCTGGGCTTCGATGCCAGCATCAACACCACGGTCGACAACGTGCCCTTCATCCTGTCGAACATGGCCGTGTTCAACAGCTACTACGACATCGAATCGGTCGACGTGGCGCGAGGCCCGCAGGGCGCCTCGGGTGGCTATAGCGCCAGCCTGGGCAAGATCACTTTCGTGACCAAGGCGCCCAGCTTCGTACCCGAGGCCGAGGCCTCCATCACCTACGGGCAGAACAACACCTTGTTCACCCGTGGCGTGATCGGCGGCCCGGTCATCGACGACCTGCTGGCATGGCGCGGCACCTTCTTCCGCGAGCAGGCCGATGGCACCGTGACCAATCGCTACTACAGCAGCCAGACCCGCGGCGGCAACGAAGTGGCCTATGGCAACACCGACCGCACCTACGGCCGAGTGCAGTTCCTGCTGACGCCTGCTTCGGGCTTCAAGGCGCGTGTCAGCCTGGACGCCACGCCCAACAGCAAGGAGTACGGCATCTCGTCCAACGGCGGCATCTTCCCGACGGCCGTGCCTGATTTCTACGACTACACCGACCCGCTCACCGGTCAGCCTGCGCGCGTGAACCAGGCCAACCAGGACACCGGCAAGCTGGCGCGCCGATGGTTCAACCAGAACGCCAACTACACCTACGGCGGCAACTACCTGCGCGAATCCAACCGCTCGGAGCATTACCCGATCGCCAACGACACGCGCGGTGCTTCGGCGCAGCTGAGCTGGATCCTGCCCGGCCACGAGCTCACGTCCATCACCGCCTGGCGCGATTACCACTTCGATTTCGGCAGCCCCAACTTCAGCAACCCCACGGCCTTCGACATCCTGCGCGGGCCGTCGTCCGGCCTGGGCTACTTCCAGCAGAAGACACAGGAGATCCGCCTGACCTCGGACAAGGGCAAGGTCATCGACTACCAGACCGGGCTGTTCCTGGCCCGTGTCAAGAAATCCAGCGGTGGCGATGGGCGAGGCAACAAGTTCGGCTCGGATGCCGGTGCCTACTACGCCTCCGAGGCGCAGTACAACCGCCTCGATGCCGATGGCAACGGACGCTACCTGATGGCCAACTCGCTGGAGGGTCTGGGCTACAACAGCTACGCCGAAAAGAAGGACACCAGCATCGCGCTGTATGGCAGCCTGAACTGGCACATCACCGAGCAACTGAACACCAACACCGGCCTGCGCGTGGCTTATGAAGAACGACGCAACGACGTCAACGTCAACCGCATCTACAACCAGGGCTACGCGTCCGAGCTGAACCCCGTCAGCGTGAACAACGTGGCGCTGGGCGGTTTCGCGACCACGGCGGCCGGCCTGCTCAACACCACGGACCCGACCCAGGTGGCGCTGGCCAACTACACGGCCCAGAAGTACTTCGGCGTGTCCCAGTACAGCAACCTCACGGCCGCCCAGGCGCGCCAGGTGGCCGATGCCAAGGCCATCCGCGCCGCACGGCTCAGTGGCCTGTATGGCGAAACGGCCGCGGAGCCCGTGAGCAAGGTGCTGTACGCCGCCAACATCAGCCCCAGCTACAAGTTCTCCGACACGCAGACGGGCTACCTCTCATGGCAGCACGGCGAGAAGGCGGGGATCTCGCAGATCGTGGGTGCCACGCGCGATGGCGGAGTGTCGGTGCCGGTGAAACCCGAGAAGAACGACTCGTTCGAAATCGGGCTGCGCTCGGCCTACCTGGATGGCGCGCTGGTGGTCAACACCACCTTCTTCTACCAGACCATCCGCAACTACATCAGCAACCTGTACTTCTACGACGAGGCGCAGACACGCGCCAACAACGATGGGCTGCTGTACTACACCTCTGGCGTCGGCAATGTGCCCAAGGTGCGGTCGAAGGGCGTGGAGCTGGACGTGGCCTACACGCAGCGCAACACCAGCCTGCGCTTCTCGGGGGCGTACAACGATGCACGCTTCGTCGAGTTCAAGAACGCGGCCAAGCCGCTGGAACTGGGCGGCAGCGGCACGCCGTACTACGACATCAGTGGGCGTCGGCTGCCCGGTGTGGGCGCGTTCTCGTTCAACGTGTTCGCCGAGCAGAGCTGGCCCGTGCTGCAGGGCAAGAAGGTGTTCGCCAATGCGAACTACAACTACACCAGCAGCTACCTGACCGATCCATCCCTGTCGCGTTACAGCAAGGTGGATGGCTACGGCTTGACGGACCTGTCCGTGGGCTTTGGCTCACAGAAGCGCGATTTCGAGATCAGCCTGCTGGTCAAGAACGCCTTCAACGTGGACTACGGCTACCAGCCGGTGTGGAACCTCTACATCCCCAGCACACCGCGCTGGGCGGGCATCACCGTGAGCAGCAAGTTCTATTGACGAGGGAGGACGTTTTGCACGGAGAACGATGTGTGGCGATGCATCAACATCACCGCCTGGCTTGAAAGCGTCATTTAAAACATGCTATAGTCACGTTCTCGGTTGATCGCTGCAACACACCGAAGCAGCTAGCAGACAACCCTGATCCCCGATAGCTCAGTCGGTAGAGCGCCGGACTGTTAATCCGTAGGTCCCTGGTTCGAGCCCAGGTCGGGGAGCCAAAATACCGCAACGGCCCAGGCAGCAATGCCCGGGCCGTTTGCTTTTGTGGCCGTGCCTTTGTGGCTTGCGTTGCACGGCCTGCCGCTCGTTGGCGGCGTGGCCACGGAAGGCGGTCAAGCCTTCCGTGGCACACCTCAACCCTGGCTCAGAAATCCACCTGCAGCGAGCCCGTCACGGTCCGCGCGGCCATCGGGAACAGGTAGATGTGGCCTGTCAGCGTGGGCGCCTCGCGCCAGGCGCGCTTGTCGAACAGGTTGGTGACGCCCAGGCGCCATGTCAGGTTCGTGCCGTCCACGCGCTGCAGGGCCTTGAGACCCACGTCCACCCGTGTCCACGAGGGCAGGCGCACCGTGTTGTCCGGGTCAACCCAGCGGCGGCCTTCGTTGACCACGTCGGCCTGCGCGGTGATGGGCAGCGGCGATGCCCAGCGGTAGCTGCCAGAAAGCTTGAACGTGTGCTCGGGCACGTTGACGGGGCGCTTGCCATCAAGGCCGCTTTGCGTGTCGCGCCGCTTGGCGTCGAGCACCATGGCGCTGCCGTTGAAGGTCCATGCGCCCAGCTGCGTCTGCACGAAGCCTTCCGCGCCCTGGTTCAGCGAGTTGCCGTCCCAGGTGTAGTCGATGCCGCCAGCGGCGTTGTCCACCGGGCCGGCCTCAGGGCGCTCGATGCGGAACAGGTTGGCGCCCCATTGCAGATGGTCGTGCTGGGCCTTGATGCCCAGCTCCACCTGGCGGCTCTTGTGCACGGGCAAGGCCTGCGGTGCATTGTCGTACGTGACCAGCGGCGTGCTCATGGCCGTGCGCGCCTCGAAGCCTTCGCCCCAGCTGGCGTAGACCTGCGTGCGGGGTGCGAAGGTATAGCCGACGGCCAGCCAGGGCGTGGTGACCTGCTGATCCAGCGAGGCCGGTGCGCGGCTCTGGTCGGTGAGTTCGACCTTGCGCTTGAGCCATGTGTGGCGCAGGCCCGCCCAGGCGCTCCATTGCTCGGTGATGGTGATGGCGTCGCTAAGGCTCAGTTCGGTGCTGCGCTCATGGCGATCGACACCCGGGTAGGTGAGGTCGGGCGACGGGTCGTAAGCGCCATAGTTGCCATCGATGTTGCCTTCGCCCACGTAGTTGAAGGCAGCGGTGTTCAGGTCCGTCGTGTGGATGGATCGCAACAGGCCGATGTTGAGCGCGTGCTTGACGCTGCCCGTGCGCACTTCGCCATTCAACTGCGCATTGAGCGCGCGCGTGACGCGGCTTTCGCCTTCGGAGCGGTAGTCGTACAGGTCGAAGGTGCCGTCGCTGCAGTAGCGGTCGAAGTTGCCTTCGTTGAAGCAGCCCGACGGAAATGCCGCGCGGTCGTTCGAGCGCAGATGCTGTTCGCCGTACGTCACCGCCGAATGCCAGCCCGTGCCCCAATCCTGCTTCCAGCGCAGCGTGCCGGTGTTGCCTGCCATCTCCACGGGCTTAGCCCAGGGCTGGTGGTTATTGAGGTTGCGCGACGGGTCGATGCTGCTGGCCGAAGGCAGGGTGCTGCCCAGCAGGCTGAAGCCGGGCACGCTGGGCTGGCTGTACAGGCTGTGCTCGAACTCGGCCTCGACCACGCTGCCGGGCGCGATCACCCAGTCGGTGGCCACGGCCACCAAGCGGCGGTGGCCGTCGGTGTTGTCGATGTTCGGGGCGAGCTTCTCCACGGCCGCGTTCACGCGCAGGCCGAAACGCTGGTCGGTACCGAAGCGGTCGCCGATGTCCACCGCGGCCATCACGCTGCTGCCACCCGTGAAGCCGATCTCGGCCGTGCGCACGCGGCCTTCTGGGCGCTTGACGATCAGGTTGACCAAGCCGCCCGGTGCGCTCACGCCGGCCTGCATGCCGCTGGTGCCCTTGAGCAGCTCAACGGCGGCCTTGTTGTCCAGCGCGAGGCGCGTTTCGGCATTGATGGGCAGGCCTTCGCGGCGGTAGTTGTAGGCGTTGTCCAGCGTGAAGCCACGCACGCTGAGGTAATCCCAATAGCCGGTGGTGTTGTACGAATCACTGGTGCTGGCGTCGAGCTTGACGAGGTCGGCCAGGCGTTGCACCTGCTGGTCCTTCAGCACGTCCTGCGTGAGGCGCATGGCCTGCACGGGGGCTTGCCAGGCGGGCGTGTTGCCCAGGCCGGTGATGCTGGCGCGGGCTTCCCGGGCGGCGGGCGCGATGACGGTGATGCCGGGTAGCGCGGCATCGGCCTGGGTGGCTTGTGTGGTTGCCGATGCGCCGTTGGCGTTTTGTGCCATGGCGTGGCCAGCCATCAGGCTTATCAGCAGCGAGGCGGCCAGCGCGGGCGCTTTCAGGCGCAGGGCGGACGCCTGATCAGTGGGCTGATCACCCAGCGAAGACACGGCGGGCGAGCACGGCAGGGCGTGGCTCAGGGAAGGACGGCGACGAGGACGCAAATGGGCCATAAGGCGGCAACTCCAGCACGGCAAGGGCGTTGATGAGGCCTTGTCGTGCAGGGTTGCGACGAGGCGTGCCGTGTGGCCGACGGGCGCGCCCAGCCCATGGCGGGTGGCGGTGTCGTGGCATGCGGATGGCCGTGCTTCCCTACGCGAGGATGACCTCGTTCAGGTTCGAAGGGACTCTCTCAGCCACGCAATTACCGTGAGGCAAGGGCGCGGCACCCCTAGCAAACGGTGTGTATTTTAGTGTGAAGCGTGTGAGCCCCGCGCGCAGGGCGGCGCAGCTCAGTGCGACACGCCCAGGCGCTGGTGCAACAGCGCGCTGGTGGTGGTGTATTGCAGGTGCTGCGGCTCGTCCGGCCGCAGGCGTGCGAGCAGGGCATGCGCGGCCAGCGTGGCTTCGTGGAAGCCGCAGAGCAGCAGGCGCTTCTTGCCGGGGTAGGTGTTGATGTCGCCCACGGCGTGGATGCCGTCGATGCGGGTGGCGTAGCTGGCCGTGTCCACGGGGATTTGCTTGCGCTCCATGGGCAGGCCCCAGTCGGCCAGTGGGCCGAGCTTGGGGCTCAGGCCCAGGCGGACCAGTAGGTGGTCCAGCGGCAGCTGGCGCGGCTGGCTGTCGGGGCCCAGCACGGTGATGGCGGTGAGCGCGGGCGGGGCCTGTGTGCCGGCATCGGACCAGGCCAGTTCGGCGCCTTGGGGCACGCCCAAGGCCAGCTCGACACGGCCTTGCGCGATCAGGTCGCGCACGGCGGTATCCAGGGCCGGTTCGGCCTGGAACTGGTCGCGGCGGTGCAGCAGGGTGATGCGGGCAGGGCGCTGGCTGTCAGCGGCCTGGCTCAGGTCCAGCACGGCTTGCAAGGCCTCGTCACCGCCACCGGCCACGATCACGTGCTGACCGGCCCAGGGCGCTGGCTGGCCATCTGCAGGCAGGTGGTGGTGCAGGTTCGCAGGCGAGGGCGCATCGGCAGGCAGGCCGGGCAGGGGCAATGCCTTGGGCACGAATGCGCCTGCCCCCGCAGAGACAATCACGGCACGGGCCTTGAAGGTCTGGCCCGTGGTGGTCTGCAGCGTGAAGCGATACGGCAGCGGTGCATCGGCTGCGGGCGGAGCAGTGTCATCCTTTGCCAGCGACACCACTTGCTGGCCCAGGTGCAGATGCGCCTGGTGGCCGGTGGCCGGGTCCACAGGCAGAAAAGGCCGCGCCTGCTTGAGCAGTTGCGCGGCCAGTTCGCGCCCGGTGCACACAGGCACACCGGGGATGTCGTAGATGGGCTTGTCCGGGTACAGCGCCACGCATTGGCCGCCGGCCTCGGGCAGCACGTCGATCACTTCGCAGCGCAGGCCCAGCAAACCGAGCTGGAAGACCTGGAACAGGCCCACCGGGCCGGCTCCGATGACGACGACGTCGGTTTCGATCATGCCGGCGCGGGGCCTCTACCCGGAATTCCGCTTCAGCGGACGAGCAGGTCCAGCTTGCCGGTCTTGTCCTTGAACTCGTCGGCGGTGGGCAGGGCGGCCTTGCGCTTGGTGATGCTCGGCCAGCCCTTGGCCAGCTCGGCGTTGATCTGGATGTACTGCTGCTGGTCGCCGGGCACGTCTTCCTCGGGGAGGATGGCGTTCACGGGGCACTCGGGGATGCAGACGGCGCAGTCGATGCACTCGTCCGGATCGATGACCAGGAAGTTGGGGCCCTCGCGGAAGCAGTCCACGGGACACACATCCACACAGTCCGTGTATTTGCACTGGATGCAGGCTTCGGTGACGACGTGGGTCATGACAGGGTCTCTTGGAAAACGGGATTGTTGAACGGCGGAAGAGGGGATTTTACGGGGCGATGCCTCAGGTGGCACCGGCCCCGCCTTCCGTGGGTAGGGGGATGTGGCGCAAAGGCTCATCAGGCAGGGCGGTGGCGCCCGCGCCGACGATGACCAGGGTGGGCCGGCCAGCGTGGTGCTCGCTGGCGTCGTCGAGGCTGGCCACGGTATGGACGGTGTGCAGCATGTCGGGCCAGCCGGCGCGCGAAACCACGCTCACGGTGGTGTCACCAGGCCAGCCCGCATCGAGCAGGCCCTTGGACAGCGGCGCCAGCTGGCGGCCGGCCATGTAGAAGACTTCGGTGTCGGCGCGCTGGCCCGGGCCCATGCCGCATTGCAGGTCGCCCGTGCGCGTCATGGCCGTGGTGAAGCTGACGCTGCGGCCGGTGCCACGACGCGTGAGCGGGCGTTGCGTGCCGGCGGCCGCGGCCAGCGCCGAGGTCACGCCCGGCACGATCTCGGAGGCGATGCCGGCTTCGCGCAGCACGTGCAGCTCCTCTTCCAGGCGGCCGAAGAGGCTCGGGTCACCGCCCTTGAGGCGCGCGACCAGGCCGCGTTCACCGTGGATGGCGCCCACGGCCAGCGATTGCTCGACCAGCAGCTGGTTGATGCGCGTCTGGCCGTTGTAGTCACTGCCGGGCTGGCCGGAGAAGCCGCGCTTGCCCACGTCGATCCAGTCGGCATTGGGGGCCAGATCGCGCAGGGCGGGATCGGCCAGCGCGTCGTACAGCACCACCTGGGCCTGGGCCAGCAGGCGGCTGCCGCGCACCGTGATCAGATCGGCTTCACCCGGGCCGGCCCCGATGAAGACGACCCTGGCGGTGGTGAGCGAGCAGGGCTTGCTGTCCATGGGCTTGGGCGGTGTGTTGACGTTGACGAGGCTCAGGCGGCCTTGACCAGCAGCGCGCCGCTGGTGCGGTTGGTGGTCGGGTCCACCACGATCAGGGCGCCGCCCACGCGGTTGTCCGCGTAGGGCTCGACGGGCAGCGGCTGCTGCGTCTGGATCTGCACGCGGCCGATCTCGTTGACGGCGATCTGCTCGGCGCCGGTGTCGTCCTGCAGCGAGTGGATGTCCAGGCGGCTGTCGATGGCGGTGATGCGAGCCTGTACCCAGCGGTTGCCATGGCGCACCCAGTACTTGCGGCCGACCACGGCGGGCTCGGTGTCCAGCCAGGCCAGCGTGGCCGTGAACTGGTCGGTGGGCTTGATGCTGCCGGGCGTGGCGATCCAGTCGCCGCGCGAGATGTCGACCTGGCGGTCCAGCACGATGCCGGCGGACTGGCCGGCTTCGCAGCGGTCGACCACCTCGGCGGCGTGGCGAACCTCGGCCACGATGGCGCTCTGGCCGCTCGGGAAGATCTGCACTTCGTCGCCGGCCTTCACGCTGCCGTGGGCGATGCGGCCCCAGAAGGCGCGGTACTGGTGACCGGTGCCGCTGGCCGTGGCCTCGCCTTCGCCCACGCTGTCGCGCGTCACGTACTGCACGGGGTGCAGCAGGCTGCCGTCGTGGCGCTCGTCGCTGGCGGGCAGTTGCTCTAGCACCTGCAGCAGGGTGGGGCCCTGGAACCAGGGCCAGTTGGCGCTGGGAGTGGTGACGTTGTCGCCACGCAGGGCCGACACGGGGATCACGCCCTTGACTTCGATGCCGGCTTGCTCGGCGAAGGCACGCAGCGAGGCTTCCACGTTCTTGAACGCGGTTTCGGTGTCCTGCTCGATGGCGTCCAGCTTGTTCACGGCGAACACGATGGAGGGCACGCGCAGCAACTGGGCCAGCAGGCTGTGGCGGCGCGTCTGCGCCAGCAAGGGCACAGGGTTGGCCTTCCAGTCGATCTTGGTGATGTCCACCAGCACCACGGCGGCATCGCTGCCGGCGGCGGCCGTCACCATGTTGCGGGTGTACTGCTCGTGGCCGGGGGCGTCGGCGATGATGAACTTGCGCGTCTTGGTCGCGAAGTAGCGGTAGGCCACGTCGATGGTGATGCCTTGCTCGCGCTCGGCCTCCAGGCCATCGGTCAGCAGCGACAGGTCGATCGGGGCGCCGGCGGCGCGCTTTTCCAGCGCGTCCAGCTGGTCAGCCAGGATGGCGCGGCTGTCGAACAGCAGGCGGCCGATCAGGGTACTCTTGCCGTCATCGACGCTGCCGGCGGTCAGGAAGCGAAGGGCCTTGTGCGCCACTTCCTCATCGGCGTGGCATTGAACTTGTTGTGCGGACATCAGAAATAACCTTCCTTCTTGCGGCGCTCCATCGAGGCCTCGGACGTGCGGTCGTCCATGCGGGTGGCGCCACGCTCGCTCACGGTCACGTGCAGGGTCTCGGCGACGATGTCGGCCGGGCTGGCGGCTTCGGATTCCACCGGGCAGGTGCAGGTCATGTCACCCACGGTGCGGAAGCGCACGTCGACGGTCTCGACGGTTTCGCCTTCGAGTGCCGGCGTGACCTCGGTCAGCGGCACCAGCAGACCCTTGCGGCGGATCACCTGGCGGGCATGCTTGTAGTAGATGCTGGGCAGCGGGATGTTCTCGCGGGCGATGTAGAGCCACACGTCCAGCTCTGTCCAATTGCTGATGGGGAAGGCGCGGAAGTGCTCGCCCGGCTTGATGCGGGTGTTGAACAGGTTCCACAGCTCGGGGCGTTGCTCCTTGGGCTGCCATTGGCCGAAGCTGTCGCGGTGGCTGAAGATGCGTTCCTTGGCGCGGGCCTTCTCTTCATCGCGGCGGGCACCGCCGATCAGGCAGTCGAAGCGGTTGTCTTCGATGGCTTCGAGCAGGGTCACGGTCTGGTGGCCGTTGCGCGATTCCAGCGGGTGGGCCAGGCGCACGGTGCCCTTCTTGATGGAGTCTTCCATGTGCGCGACGATCAGGCGCTCGCCGATCTCTTTCACGCGCTGTTCGCGGAACTCGATCACTTCAGGAAAGTTGTGGCCCGTGTCGACGTGCACCAGCGGGAAGGGCAGCTTGCCTTCGAGCTTGCCGTCGGCGTTCTTCATCTTGAAGGCCTTTTCGGCCAGCTGCAGCACCACGCACGAGTCCTTGCCGCTGGAGAACAGCAGGCCCGGGCGCTCGAAGGTGGCGGCCACTTCACGCAGGATGAAGATGGCTTCTTCTTCCAGCGCGTCCAGGTGGCGGTGGTCGACATCCGCCAGCAATTGGTTCACGTTCACAGGGGCATTCATAGCGTTGCTTCAGTTCTTCGATTCGATGCTGGAGACCAGCGGCGGCAGCTCTTCGGCCACGGGTTCGTCGGGCTGGTGCACGTGCAGACCGCACTCCTTGGCCGATTCGTCTTCCCACCACCAGCGGCCAGCGCGGAAGTCTTCGCCCACGGCGATGGCGCGGGTGCAGGGCGCGCAGCCGATGCTGGGCATGAACTGGTCATGCAGGGGGTTGTAGGGCACCTTGTGGGCTTGCACGTAGTGCCACACGTCGCCCCAGGTCCACTCGATCAGCGGGTTGAACTTGGCGCGGCCCTTGTCGTCCTGCTCGCGGGCCAGCATGCCGCCGCGGTTGTTCGATTGCTCGCGGCGCAGGCCGGTGATCCAGCCGGTGCGGTTGGCCAGCATGCGGCCCAGGGGTTCGATCTTGCGGATGCCGCAGCAGCCCTTGCGCAGGTCGATGCTCTTGTACATCGCCTTGTCGCCGTTGTGGCGCACGAACTCGATCACGGCCTCGGCCTGCGGGTGGTAAACCTCGACCTTCAGACCCTCGGCGGCGTAGTGCGACTCGATGGTGGGGATCAGGGCCGACGTTTCCGCGTGCAGCATGCCGGTTTCCAGCGTGCCGATGGCGATGGGCAGGCGGTGCTTGGCGATCAGGTCCGTCAGGATCATGTCTTCCACGCCCAGGCTGGTGGCTTGCACGACCTGGTCGGGGTGCTCGGCGGCCGCGGCCTTGAGCAAAGCGACGGTATCGGCCAGCTTGGCGTCGAAGTCGGCGCTGGGACGGGCGTACAGGTTGATGGCCGAGCCGGCCGCGGGCGCGGGACCGCCGATGGACGAGACGGCGCCTTCGGCGTCATCGGCGTCGTTGGGCAAAGGCAGGGTCGAGATCAGGGATGAGGTGTCGCTCATGGGGAATCCCTCGGGGCGGTCTGTACGGTCAGTGGAAAGGGCTGTCCGTGATCAGATCGGGGCGAAAAGTACGTGCGTCAAGGTCGGTCGTGGGATCAGCGTGGGGACGCTGATCAGGCCGCGCGGTTGAACACCGGCTTGGTCACCTGCACGTCGCCCTGGTAGTGGCCACGCGCGGCGAAGAAGCCCAGTGCGCGCTCGGCGGCGGCGCGGTCCTGGTCGTGGCGCAGCACCACGGCGTCGAAGCCCGTGCGGGCCAGCAGGGGCATCATGTCCACCAGCACTTCGCCGGTGGCGCGGATCTCGCCCTTGAAGCGGTAGCGCGAACGCAGGATGTGGCCTTGCGTGTAGGCGCGGCCGTCCACCCACTTGGGGAACTGCAGCACCACCAGGGCCAGGCGGTTCACGTCGGCCTCGATCACTTCGATGTCTTCGTCGTTGGGCACGATCACGCCGACGGGCTTGTAGTCAGCCGAGTCCTGGGTGGGCCAGGATTCGCGCACGGCGTGCCACTGGGCCAAGGTCAGCAGGCTGTAGGACTTGCAGGGCGGGTGGGCCATCGGGCCATCTTCGCCACCCACGGTGTGCCACTGGTCATGGCGCTGGTCGATGAATTTCATGGTGTGTGTCCTTCTTCGATGCCGTGGGATCAGGCGGCCTTGGCCGTGGTGCGGCGCACGGCGTTGGCGGCGGTCTTGAACGGATCCAAGCCGATGCGCTTCACTGTGTCGACGAACTTCTCGCTGGCGGCGCGTTGGGCGCGGTAGGTCTCGACCACGGCCTCGATCACGTCGGTCACTTCATCGGCCGAGAACGAGGGGCCGATCACCTTGCCGGCCACGCTGGTGGGCGCGTGGTCGGAGCCGTCGGAGCCGCCCAGGGTGATCTGGTACCACTCGGTGCCGTCCTTATCGACACCCAGGATGCCGATGTGGCCGCTGTGGTGGTGGCCGCAGGAGTTGATGCAGCCGGAGATGTGCAGGTCGATCTCGCCGATGTCGTAGAGCTCGTCCAGGTCTTGATAACGCTCGATCAGCTCGTTGGCGATGGGGATGGAGCGGGCATTGGCCAGCGCGCAGAAATCACCGCCGGGGCAGGCGATCATGTCGCTGAGCAGGCCGATGTTGGGGGCGGCGAAGCTGGCGGCCTTGGCGGCCTGCCACACGGCGAACAGGTCTTCTTCACGCACCCAGGGCAGCAGCACGTTCTGGTCGTGCGTGACGCGCACTTCGGAAGCGCTGAACTTGTCGGCGATGTCGGCGATGGCGTCCATCTGCGTGTCGGTGGCGTCACCAGGCGCTTGGCCCGGGCGCTTCACGGACAGCGTGACGTTCTTGTAGCCCTGCACCTTGTGGCCGCGCACGTTGCGCTCTTGCCACTTGGTGAATTGCACCTTGTCGGTGTCGCTCGCATCAGCAGGCAGACCATTGCCCGTGGGCGTGTGGGCCTGCACCGAGGCGGGGTTGCTGAAGCCGGCGTTCACGCGGTCGAACTCGGCCTGCGGGATCAGGTGGGCGGCGCCATCGACGTCGCGCGTCAGGATGTTGTCGAACTCTTCGTTGACCTGGTCAAAGAACTTCTGGCCTTCGGCCTTGACCAGGATCTTGATCCGGGCCTTGTACATGTTGTCGCGGCGGCCGTAGCGGTTGTAGACGCGCACGATGGCCTCGATGTAGACCAGGATCTGCTGCCATGGCACGAAGGCGTTGATCTCGGTGCCGATCACGGGCGTGCGGCCCATGCCACCGCCCACCAGCACCTTGAAGCCGACTTCACCGGCGTCGTTCTTGACGAGGTGCAGGCCGATGTCGTGCCAGTAGGTGGCCGCGCGGTCTTCCTTGGCGCCGCTGACGGCGATCTTGAACTTGCGCGGCAGGAAGGCGAACTCGGGGTGCAGGGTGGACCACTGGCGGATCACCTCGCAGTAGGGGCGGGCGTCGATGATCTCGTCTTCGGCCACGCCCACCATGGCGTCGGCCGTGATGTTGCGGATGCAGTTGCCCGACGTTTGAATGCCGTGCATGTTGACCTCAGCCAGCAGGTCCATCACGTCGGCGGACTTGACCAGCGGGATCCAGTTGTACTGGACGTTCTGGCGCGTGGTGAAGTGGGCATAGCCGCGGTCGTACTCGCGGGCGATGCGGGCCAGCTGGCGAACCTGTTTGGACGACAGCTCGCCATAGGGCACGGCCACGCGCAACATGGGGGCGTGGCGCTGCACATACCAGCCGTTCTGCAGGCGCAGGGGGCGGAACTCGTCGTCACCCAGCTTGCCGGCCAGGTTGCGTTCGAGCTGGTCGCGGAACTGGGCCGCGCGCTGGCGGACGAAGTGCTTGTCGAATTCGGTGTACTGATACATGGCATCAATCCGGCGGGCGACCGGGCGTCAATGTGTCAAAAAAGATGTTCGCGGCGGTGTCTTGTTGTGGGGAGCTGGCCGGGCGGTGGGGCTCGCCTCAGGCCGTCAGCAAAACCTTGCGGGCGGCGATGACCAGACAGATGCACAGCGCGAAACGCGTGATTGTCTCAGGCAATTGCTTCGTCAGCTTGGCGCCCACCCAGATCCCGGGGATGGAGCCCGCCAACAATTCGATCAGAAGAAGCCATTCCACGTTGCCCAAAGAGGCATGGCCGATGCCGGCCACGATGGTCAGGGGGACGGCGTGCGCGATGTCGGTGCCGACCAGGCGTTTCATGTCCAGACGCGGGTACAGCAGCAGGATCATGGTGGCGCCCAGTGCGCCGGCCCCGATCGAGCTGAGCGAGACCAGCACGCCCAGGATGGCCCCGCACAGCACCGTCAGGGCCGGGCGGCGCTCGCGCGTGATCCAGCGCTCCAGCCACATCCCCACGCGGTGCCACACAGGGCGGAAGGCCACGGTGATGGCGGTGAGCAGCAGGGCGATGCCCAGCGCATAGGCCAGCGCGTTGTCGCGGCTCTTGCTGATGCCTTCCAGGTGCATGAACACCATGGTCGCGATGCTGGCCGGGATGCTGCCCAGCAGCAGTTTTTTCACGATGTGGTAATCGACGTGGCCTTCGCGGTGGTGCGCCACGGAGCCGGACACCTTGGTCAGCCCTGCGAACCACAGGTCCGTGCCGATGGCCACGGCCTTGTCCAGGTGGAAAACCGAGATCAGCAGGGGCGTCATCAGGGAACCACCACCGACGCCGGTCAGTCCCACAATGAGGCCCACGCCGGCACCCGCGGCAATCGCAGTCCAATCGAACATCTTTAAAGAACTTGCTGCGCTGAGCGCTGAAGATGCCGGGCTCCATGCCAGGCAGTTTGAATGAGGCTGAACTGTAAAAAGGTTCTATATAAATGAGAAGAACATTTTTGGAAGTTGTTAATTCCTGTGGGATATATAAAACAATCAGGCCGCGTTTGGGCGTCGCGGCGCTGGTCGCGGCGCTGGCCTTGAGTGGCTGTGGCAGCCTGCTGGGCGGCCGTGAAAGCCAAGCGCCGGTCAACCAGACGCAGGCGCCAGTGATCGACACACCGGTGACGGTGGCGCCCACGCCGAAGCCGTCCCGCCAGATCAAGATCGCCGTGGCCTTCGGTGGCGGTGCGGCGCGCGGTTTCGCCCACATTGGCGTGCTGCAGGTGCTGGAAGAGCAGGGCATCAAGCCGGACATCGTGGTGGGCACCTCGGCCGGGTCGATGGTGGCGGCGCTGTATGCCTCGGGGCGCACGCCCACCGAGATGGAGCAGATGGCGATGACGCTGGACGAGTCGTCCATCACCGACTGGGTGTTTCCGGGCCGCTCACTGATGAAGGGAGAAGCGCTGGCCAAGTTCATCCGCGACAAGACCGGCGGAAAGACCATCGAGCAGATGCGTATCCCGCTGGGCATCGTGGCCACGGACCTGAACTCCGGCGAGCCGATCCTGTTCCGCCGGGGTGATCCGGGCGCGGCCGTGCGCGCATCGAGCGCCGTGCCGGCGGTGTTCCAGCCCGTGAAGATCGGCGGGCGCGAGTATGTGGATGGCGGCCTGGTGTCACCGATCCCCGTGCGCTACGCCCAGCAAATGGGTGCGGACGTGGTCATCGCGGTGGACATCTCGGCCATTCCGCAGGGCCAGCCCACACAGAGCTCCATCCAGATCCTGCTGCAGACCTTCAACATCATGGGTCACAGCATCAGTCAGCACGAACTGCAGGACGCAGACGTGGTGGTGCGGCCCAAGCTGTCGGGCATCGGCGGGGCGGATTTCAGCAACCGGCGGCTGTCGGTGCTGGCCGGGCGCGAGGCGACCTACGCGGTGCTGGACACGCTGCGCCAGCGGCTGACGGCGGCGCGCAACCGCTGACTGAACAAGGCAAGGGCGCTGGTTACTTCGGCGTGCCGAAGGGCGCGCCTGTCAGCTTGTCGCCAGCCTTGAAGCCGTGCTTGGTGAACCACCCCTTGTTCATCTCCAGCACGAAGCGCACGGGCCTGGTCGAACAGTGCGGGTTTTCGGTCTGGGGCTGCATCTCGTCGAGGTTGACGATGGTGCCCTTGTCGTCGATGAAGGCCACGGACAGGGGCAGCAGGGTGTTCTTCATCCAGAAGCACTGTTGGCCAGCCCGCGGGAAGATGAAGATCATCCCCTCGTTGGTGGGCATGGTGGTACGCCACATCAAGCCGATGGCGTGCTCCTGCGGGCTTTGGGCCACCTCGACCTTGATATTGAACATGCCGGCGCCGAGCGTGGTGGTGGGCAGGCGCTGGGGTTGGCCGTCCTGGGCCATGGCAGGGGGGGTGGTACCCAGCCAGCCGCCCAGGCACAGCAATACCGTGCCCAAGGTTTTGGCTGTGGCCCCTGGTTGACGGGCGGCCATCGTGTGGCCGGGGCGTTCGCGCAAGACAAACAGTGTCATTTCTTGATCCTGGTCGGGGTCGCCCGTGCGCGCAGCGCTTAGAGTGAGGCGGCCCATGTCATCGTCATTGTCCACTCCTAACGCGTCCATTCCTGGCGTCGCCGACAAGGCCGACCAGGATGTACGGGGCATGAACGCGCCACTGAGCGATGCGCAGGCAGCCGGGGTGGACGATCCGGTGGTGCTGGCGCAGTGCCAGGTCGGCCCTCGCGCCGCCGATGGGATGGTGCCGATTGGTCTGGGCTTGTCGGGCATGTACTGCGCGGCCTGCGCGTTGACCATCGAGGCTGCATTGCAGTCCGTGCCCGGCGTTCGGGATGTGCAGGTGCAGGGCGCCACGCAACGCGCGCGCCTGCACATCGACCCGGCGCGCGTGCGGCTGTCACAACTGGTGCGCGTGGTGCAGTCTGCGGGTTACCGCGCATGGCCCGATGCCGGCGCACGGCAGGTCAGCGCGCGCCGGCAGGATCAGCGCAAGCTGCTGTGGCGTCTGCTGGTCGCCTGGTTCTGCATGATGCAGGTGATGATGGTCTCCACCGCCCAGTATGTGGGTGGCACGCGTGAGATCCCGCCCGACATCTGGCAGCTGATGAACTGGGCCGCGTGGGTGCTGAGCCTGCCAGTGATACTGTTCTCGTGCGGGCCCTTTTTCAGTGGCGCGTGGGCGGCGTTGAAGCAGCGTCGCATCTCGATGGACACACCGGTGGCGCTGGGCATCGCGGCCATGTTCGGGGTGAGCACTGGCGTGGCCTTCGGGCATTCGGCCTGGCTGGGCCACGACGTGTACTTCGACTCGCTGACCATGTTCGTCAGCTTCCTGCTGACGGGGCGCTGGCTGGAGAGCCGTGCGCGCGAGAAGGTGACGAGTTCGCTGGAGTCGCTGAGCGCCCGCTTGCCCGAAGCCGTGGAGCGGGCGTTGGGCTTGACCGCATCGGATGTGGTGGATGCGCAGGTGCTGGCGCATGCCTCGGTGGAGCGGGTGCCGCTGTCGTCCCTGCGGCCGGGCGACCACGTGCGCCTGACGGTGGGACAGGCTTTCCCGGGCGACGGTCAGGTGGTGCAAGGCCACACGGAGGTGGATGAATCCATGCTCACGGGTGAATCGCGCCCTGTCGCGCGTGGTCCGGGCGACGTGGTCGTGGCCGGCAGCCTGAACCTGGCGGCGTCCGTGTGGTGCCGTATCGAACGTCTGGGGCCGGACACCCGGTACCAGCAGATCGTGAACCTGGTGCACCAGGCCATGACCGAAAAGCCTGGATGGCTGCGCATGGCCGATCGTTTCGCCGCGCCTTTCCTGTGGGGCGTGCTGCTGCTGGCGGTGCTGGGCGGGCTGACCTGGTGGTGGATCGATCCATCGCGCATCGTGTGGGTGGTGGTGTCGGTGCTGGTGGTGACCTGCCCGTGCGCGTTGTCGCTGGCCGCGCCGTCGGCCTTGTTGGCAGCGGCGGGTGCCCTGGCGCGGCGCGGGGTGCTGGTCAGGCGCCTGGATGCGATCGACACGCTGGCATCGGTCTCCACCGTGCTGTTCGACAAGACGGGCACCTTGAGCGACGCGCACCTGCGCGTGCAGGAGGTGTGGTGGCGCGGCCAGCCCTTCGCCGTGGCCACCGTTCCTGCCTCATTGCTGAGCGCGGTGGGTTCGCTGGCGGCGCACTCGCAGCACCCTGTGGCTCAGGCCATCGCCAGGACAAGCGGTCACGCGCAGGATGCGTGGACGTCGATCCGCGAAGTGGCGGGGCAGGGGCTCGAAGGCGAGGATGCCGCAGGGCGGTTGTGGCGTCTGGGCGCGGCGGATTGGGCTCTCGGGGCCGAGCGCGCCGGGTACGCAGCGCAGTGGCCGCAGGCGCGCGCATGGTTCGCGCGGCAGGGGCCCCAAGCCAGCAATGGGGATGTGCTCGGGCTCTCGCTGGATGAGCAGGTGCGTCTGGAGGCCCCTGCCGCATTGGCCGGCTTGAAGGCGCAGGGCGTGAGTGCTGCCGTGCTGTCGGGTGACCAAACCGAGCGTGTGCGGCAGTTCATCGAACGCATGGACCCATCATTGACATTGACCGTGCTGGGTGCGCAGGCCTCACCGGAGCACAAGCTCGAACTGCTGCAAGCCTGCCAGCACGCCGGCCAGGTGGTCGCGATGGTGGGCGACGGCATCAACGACGCACCCGTGCTGGCACGCGCATCGGTGTCCTTCGCGCTGGACCAGGGCGCGGCCCTGGCGCAGTCGCAAGCAGACTTCATCGTGCTGAGCGGGCGCCTCACCGGCGTGCCTCAGGCCGTGCGCATCAGCCGGGCGGCCATGCGCGTGGTGCGGCAGAACCTGGCCTGGTCGGCGGCGTACAACTTCATCTGCATCCCTCTGGCCCTGATGGGCTGGCTGCCCCCCTGGCTGGCCGGGCTGGGCATGGCCTTGAGCTCGCTGGCCGTGGTGCTCAACGCACTGCGCCTGGGCCGCCTCGGCACTCGATGACGCCGGCTTGACATTTCTCCAGGTGCCCGACGCCGGTCTTGGTCAAGATCGGGCGGTGGACATCCTTTACCTGCTGCTGCCGCTTTCCGTGGTGCTCGTGCTGCTCATCCTGGGCGTGCTGGGCTGGTCGGTCCATCGCGGGCAATTCGACAATCTGGACCAGGAAGGCGTACGGATTCTTGACGAAGATCAAGAAGCGTCTTCGGGCCCCGCTTGATCCTGCGCAAGGCCTTTCGAGGGGCACACACCCAGAATCGAAAGCGTTGAAACAGGAGAACGCATGATGGCAAACAACCGTTCTGCCACCTACAACGACACCGTGGTCCGGCAGTTCGCGCTGGCCTCCGTGGTCTGGGGGGTGGTGGGCATGGCGGTGGGGGTGTTGATCGCCTCGCAACTGGCCTGGCCCGAGTTGAACTTCGGTATCCCTTGGCTGACCTACGGGCGCCTGCGCCCCTTGCACACCAACGCGGTGATCTTCGCCTTCGGTGGCTGCGCGCTGATGGCCACCTCGTACTACGTGGTGCAGCGCACCTGCCACGTGCGCCTGATCTCCGACAAGCTGGCTGCCTTCACCTTCTGGGGCTGGCAGGCCGTGATCGTCGCGGCCGTGATCACGCTGCCGCTGGGCATCACCCAGGGCAAGGAATACGCCGAGCTGGAATGGCCCATCGACATCCTGATCGCCCTGGTCTGGGTGGCCTATGCGGTGGTGTTCTTCGGCACGCTGGCGATCCGCAAGATCCGCCACATCTACGTGGCCAACTGGTTCTACGGCGGTTTCATCCTGGCGGTGGCGCTGCTGCACATCGTCAACAGCGCGGCCATGCCCGTGAGCCTGACCAAGAGCTACTCGGCCTACGCTGGTGTGCAGGACGCCATGGTGCAATGGTGGTACGGCCACAATGCCGTGGGCTTCTTCCTGACGGCGGGCTTCCTGGGGATGATGTACTACTTCATCCCCAAGCAGGCCAACCTGCCGATCTACAGTTACCGCCTGTCGATCGTGCACTTCTGGGCGCTGATCTTCACGTACATGTGGGCCGGCCCCCATCACCTGCACTACACCGCGCTGCCCGACTGGGCCCAATCGGTGGGCATGATCTTCTCGCTGATCCTGCTGGCGCCCAGCTGGGGCGGCATGATCAACGGCATCATGACCCTGTCGGGTGCCTGGCACAAGCTGCGTGACGACGCCATCCTCAAGTTCCTGATCGTGTCCCTGTCGTTCTACGGCATGGCCACCTTCGAGGGCCCGATGATGTCGATCAAGACGGTGAACGCGCTGTCGCACTACACCGACTGGACGATCGGCCACGTGCACGCTGGCGCCCTGGGCTGGGTGGGCCTGATCTCGATGGGCTCGCTGTACTACCTGATCCCGCGCCTGTTCGGTCGCACCACCATGTACAGCGTGCCCGCGATCTCGCTGCACTTCTGGACGGCCACCATCGGCATCGTGCTGTACATCGCCGCGATGTGGATCGCGGGCGTGATGCAGGGCCTGATGTGGCGCGCGGTGAACCCCGACGGCACCCTGGTCTACACCTTCGTGGAAAGCGTCAAGGCCACCTATCCCTTCTACGTGCTGCGCGTGGCGGGTGGCCTGCTGTACCTCGGCGGCATGATCCTGATGCTCTGGAACACCGTCATGACGGCCCTCGAAGGCCGCGCGTCGACCGTGGTCGTGCCTCAGCCCGCCGCCGCTTGAAGACGGAGAACCAACATGGCTGACAACCACACCCCCGCCGCCGGCTTCTCGCACGAGAAGATCGAAACCAACAACCTGCTGCTGATCACGCTCACCTTGGTGGTTGTGCTGTTCGGTGGCCTGGTCGAGATCGTTCCGCTGTTCTTCCAGCGCAGCACGACCGAAGCGGTGCAGGGCCTCAAGCCCTACACCCCGCTGCAACTGGCCGGGCGCGACATCTACCTGCGTGAAGGCTGCTACGGCTGCCACTCGCAGATGATCCGCCCCTTCCGTGCCGAGACGCTGCGCTATGGGCACTACTCGATGGCCGGTGAGTTCGTTTACGACCACCCCTTCCAGTGGGGTTCCAAGCGCACCGGGCCCGATCTGCACCGTGTGGGCGGCAAGTACAGCGACGAGTGGCACCGCGCCCACCTGACCGATCCGCGCACCGTGGTGCCGGAATCGAACATGCCCGCCTACCCATGGCTGGAATCGACGCCGCTCAAGCCCGAGGGCATCGCCGACAACATGGTGGCACTGCGCCGCGTGGGCGTGCCCTATACGGATGCCGAGATCAAGACCTCGGCCGACGAGCTCAAGGGCAAGACCGAACTGGACGCGCTGGTGGCCTATCTGCAGGCCATGGGCACGGCCGTCAAGTAAACGAAAGGAGCCGGCGATGGACATCGGCACATTGCGCAGCCTGGTGACCGTGGTCTCCATGGGCCTGTTCGTGGGCATCGTGTGGTGGGCGTACGCCGCCCGCAACAAGGCCCGATTCGACGAGGCCGCCCGGCTGCCCCTCACAGACGATTGATGATGATTGGAGGCTCTTCATGAGCGACTTCGTGTCGAATGGCTGGCACCTGTACGTGGCCGCCATCGTGATCGGCGGGCTGCTGTTCTGCGTGCTCGTCCTGCTGGGCTCGGCGCGCCACAAGGTGATCCGCGACGCCCAGGGCAACATCGAGCAGACCACCGGCCACGTGTGGGACGGTGATCTGCGCGAACTCAACAACCCGCTGCCGCGCTGGTGGGTCGGCATGTTCGTGCTGACCATCGTGTTCGGCGTGGGCTACCTGGTGTTCTACCCGGGCCTGGGCTCGAACCAGGGCACGCTGGGCTGGTCCTCCGCCGGTGAGTACCGTGACGAGGTGGCCCAGGCCAAGGTGGCCGAAGGCAAGGTGTACGCGCGCTTCGACGGTGCGTCGGTGGAGAAGCTGGCCGGTGACGCTCAGGCCCATGCCATCGGCGAGCGGCTGTTCCTCAACAACTGCGCGGCCTGCCACGGCTCGGATGCGCGCGGCGCCAAGGGCTATCCCAACCTGACCGACAAGGACTGGCTGCACGGTGGCACGCCCGAGAAGATCATCGAGACGATCACCCTGGGCCGCCACGGCCAAATGCCGCCCATGGCCGCCGCCGTGGGCACCAGCGAAGAAGTGCGCCAGGTGGCCAACTATGTGTTGAGCCTGTCTGGCAGCGCGCACAACTCGCTCATGGCCGAGTTGGGCCGAGACAAGTTCAAGGCCTGCGCTGCCTGCCACGGCGCAGATGGCAAGGGCAACCAGGCCCTGGGCGCACCCAACCTGACGGACAAGGTCTGGCTGCACGGCTGGGGCGAGGCCGCCATCGTCGAGATGGTCACCAAGGGCAAGGTCAACATCATGCCGGCCCAGAAGGACCGCCTCTCGGCCGATCAGATCAAGGTGCTCGCGTCTTACGTGTGGGGCTTGTCGAACAACACCACGCAGACGGCAACGGCGCAGGACGGCTCGGCCAGACCGGCAGGCAGCCTGCCGCAATGACACGATGAATTGACAGGTCCCCACCATGGACAAGCCCCGGACCATCATCCCCATTCAACCGATCGCAGCGGGTGCGGACGGTCGCCGCGAGGAGATGGTGTCCCTTTACGAAGCGCAGCCCAAGATTTACCCGCGCGAAGTCTCGGGCTGGTTCACCCGCTGGCGTTGGGCGCTGGTGGCGCTCACGCAGTTGGTGTTCTACGGCCTGCCCTGGCTGAACTGGAATGGCCGCCCGGCCATGCTGTTCGATCTGGGCACGCGGCGCTTCTACCTGTTCGACCTGGTCCTGTACCCGCAGGATTTCATCTACCTGACCGTGCTGCTGATCATCTCGGCCTACGGTCTGTTCCTGTTCACGGCCGTGGCCGGGCGCCTGTGGTGCGGCTATGCCTGCCCGCAGACGGTCTATACCGAGCTCTTCCTGTGGATCGAGCGCCGCTGGGAAGGCGACCGTGGTCGCCGCATGAAGCTCGATCGCCCCGGCTGGACATTTGAAAAGCTCTGGCGCAAGAGCGGCAAGCACGCCAGCTGGCTGCTGCTGTCCTTCTGGACGGGCTTCAGCTTCGTGGGCTACTTCACGCCCATCCGCACCTTGTGGCAGGAGATGGTCACGTTGGGCATGGGCCCCTGGGAGCTGTTCTGGACGGCCTTCTACGGCCTGGCCACCTACGGCAACGCCGGCTTCATGCGCGAGCAGGTGTGCAAGTACATGTGCCCCTATGCGCGCTTTCAGAGCGCCATGTTCGACCGTGACACGCTCGTCATCAGCTATGACGAAAAGCGCGGCGAACCGCGTGGCTCGCGCCCCCGGGGCAGCGTGGCCGCCGAGCGTGGCTTGGGCGATTGCATCAACTGCACCCTGTGCGTGCAGGTCTGCCCCACCGGCATCGACATCCGCGATGGCCTGCAGTACGAATGCATCGGCTGCGCGGCCTGCATCGACGTGTGCGATACCGTGATGGACAAGATAGGCTCGCCCCGCGGCCTGATCCGCTACGCCACGCAAAATGGCATGGACGCTGGCTGGAGCCGTGCGCAGATGTGGGCGCGCATCGCCCGCCCGCGCGTGCTGATCTATTCCAGCATCCTGTTGCTGGTGACCGTGGCCTTCATGGCCAGCCTCTATCTGCGCGCGCCCTTCAAGGTGGATGTGGTGCGTGACCGTGGCGCCCTGGCCCGCATCGTGGACGAGGGCTACATCGAGAACGTCTACCGAGTGCAGATCATGAACGCCACGGAAACCGAACAGCGCTTCGGCATTTTCATGGACCACCTGCCCCAGGCCCGGATGCAGGTGCAGCCTGAAATCATCGTCGGCCCGGCCGAGGCCCGCTGGGTGGCGGTGGCCGTGCGCGTGCCGCCCGAGGTGGGTCAGATGCTCAAGCCTGGTGCGCAGCGCGTCGAGATGGTGATCACCCGCCAGCGCCAGGGCGAGCATGCCGACGTGGCCGTGCGAGAGAAGACTACTTTCATGGTGCCGCGCTGAGGTGCCCCCTCCGCCAAGATCAGACAGGACACAGCGATGAACACACTGACCTCCCCAAGCATGTCGGCCACACCGCAGCCACCCGGCCCAGGGGCGCCCTGGTGGCGTTTTCCCATCGTTTGGCTCGTGGTGGGCGGCCCCCTGATCGTGGTCGCGGCCTCGCTGTTCATGGTGGGCATCGCGGTGCGCCATGTCGACCCTGTGCTGGATGTGTCGGTGCCTGCCGGTGTCCAGGCGGCCAAGTCCGGCCATGTGCCCGCCATGGTGGGCCGCAACCGCGCGGCCGAAACCGCCACGCAGCCCGGCGATCATTGAGTTGTCGGGTTGCGCCTAGGGTTCCTCCTAGCGCGGCTGGGCGCGAAAGCGCCGAACATGGAGGCGTGTTCCGCCTGTCTGCAAGGAGACCATGCCATGACACCCCGTGCCCTGCATGTCGCACAGATCCTGTGGCCCGCCTTTCTGGTGGCCGGCCTGATCGAGATGGTGGTGTTCGCATGGGTGGACCCGTCCGCGCTGCGGATGGGGGCCTGGGAGCCATCGCCCATGGCCACCTACACGCTGGCCTTCATGGCGTTCTGGACCATGGTGTCCATGGCCTCGGGGCTCACACACTGGCTGATGAAGGCGCCTTCCCAGGCGCTCCGGCCGCTCAGCAACGCGAGGTATTGACCAGCGCGCGCAGCCCTTCCGCATCCACGATGCGGATGTCGCGCTGCTTGACCTCCAGCAGCCCTTCGTCCTGGAACTTCGAGAAGGTTCGGCTCACCGTTTCCAGCTTGAGGCCCAGGTAGCTGCCGATCTCCTCGCGCGTCATGCGCAGCACCAGCGCCGAGGCTGAGAAGCCCCGCGCGTGCAGGCGCTGCGTCAGATTCAGCAGGAAGGCAGCCAGGCGTTCCTCGGCGCGCATGCTGCCCAGCAGCAGCATCACGCCATGGTCGCGCACGATCTCGCGGCTCATGATCTTGTGGAACTGGTGCTGCAGGTCGCTGAACTCGCGCGACAGGTCTTCCAGCTGCGCATACGGGATCACGCACACCTGGGAGTCTTCCAGGGCCACGGCATCGCAGGCATGGTGGTCGGTGCTGATGCCATCCAGTCCCAGCAGTTCGCCCGCCATCTGGAAGCCCGTCACCTGGTCACGCCCGTCTTCCGACGACACGCAGGTCTTGAAGAAGCCCGTGCGCACGGCGTACACGGCCTTGAACGGCTCTCCTGCATGGAACAGGGCTTCGCCCCGCTTGATGGATTTGCGCGAGCCCACCAGGTCGTCCAGCTGGCTGAGCTGAGGCTGGCTCAGGCCCACCGGCAGGCACAGCTCACGCAGGTTGCAGCTGGAGCAGGCCACCTTGAAGGTGTCGTACTTCATGGGGCGGGCGGCTCGAGTCCCGGTGGTGTCGGCGTGGACGGTTCTCACGCGGTCAACGGGGGATTCGGCATTCTTGCCCGCCGAAGGGGCAGGGCACTCCGAGAGGCTCATGTTGGGGTCCTGAGAGGGCAGAGAGAGGGCAAAGGTGGGATTGGCTCAAGCTTTGGCGCATTGTTGCGTGTCGACGCGCAAGCGGCTTGCGCGAAATCAAACCCCGGCGCGGGCGCTTTGGCACATTCGATCGCATGAACGCTTCCGCCCTTGCCCCGTCCGCATTTCTGCAGCCGCTGCCGCTGGTGGACCAGGATGTCCTGGGCCAGCTCAATGTCAGCGGCCCCCGCTACACCTCCTATCCCACAGCCGACCGTTTCGTCGAGGCCTTCGGCCCCGAGAACTACCGTCTGGCCCTGGTCCAGCGCGCCGAAGGCGCCGGTGCCGTGGGGGGCGGCATCGCGCCCTTGTCCATCTACGTGCACGTTCCGTTCTGCGAATCGGTGTGCTACTACTGCGCCTGCAACAAGGTGGTCACGCGCCAACACGACAAGGCCTTGCCCTACCTGGAGGCCCTGCGCCGCGAGATCGACCTGCACGTGGCCCAGCTCGGGCGCGGCCAGAGCGTGTCGCAGCTGCACCTGGGCGGCGGCACGCCCACTTTCCTGACCGACGAGCAGCTCGAACAGCTCTTCGGCTGGCTGCGCGAGGCCTTCCGCTTCATGCCCGGCGGCGAGTATTCCATCGAGGTCGACCCTCGCACGGTGGACGAGGCCCGCCTGGCTCGCCTGGCCGCCATGGGCTTCAACCGCCTGAGCCTGGGCATCCAGGATTTCGACCCGGATGTGCAGCAGGCCGTGCACCGTGTCCAGTCCTTCGAATCCGTCGCCAAGCTGATGACGGCGGCCCGCGCCTCGGGCTTCGAGTCCATCAACATGGACCTGATCTACGGCCTGCCCCGGCAGACGCCGCAGGGCTTCGCCCGCACGCTGGTGCAGGTCAGCGCCCTCAAGCCCGATCGCATCGCCCTGTACGCCTACGCCCATCTGCCGCAGCGCTTCAAGCCACAGCGCCGCATCGCTGCCAACCAGTTGCCCCCGGCGGCCGACAAGGTGGCCATGCTCTCTCGCGCCATCCGCCACTTCCGCGCGGCGGGCTATGAGTACATCGGCATGGACCACTTCGCGCTGCCCACCGACCCGTTGGCCGTGGCACGCCGCCAGGGCCGCCTGCACCGCAACTTCCAGGGCTACAGCACCCACCCGGACAGCGACCTGATCGGCCTGGGTGTCTCGGCCATCGGCCGCGTGGGCGCCCACTACAGCCAGAACGCCAAGACGCTGGACGAGTACTACGATGCCCTGCAGCGTGGCACTTTTCCCGTGGTGCGCGGCCTCACGCTCACCCGCGATGATCTGGTCCGGCGCGCTGTGATCATGGCCATCATGTGCCAGGGCAGGGTGGACATCGAATCCATCGAACTGGCCTATCTCATTGATTTCCGGAAGTATTTTGGCTATGAACTCGAACAGATGACGCCGCTGATCGACAAGGGCCTGGTCGAGATGGAGCCCGATGGCGTGCGTGTCACGCCCGTGGGCTGGTACTTCGTGCGGGCCATTGCCATGGTGTTCGATCGCCACCTGCAGGCCGACCAGGCCGCCGAACGCTTCTCCCGCATCATCTGAGGCGGGCAAATGCCTTCGAGACGCTGTCCATGCTGACCAGCCTGCTGATCACCGCCTTGTTGATGGGCCTGGGCGGCATGGTCCACTGCGGCGCGATGTGCGCCGCGCCCTGCGCCGCTGCGTTGCCGCGCGGTGTGCCATGGCCGGCCCTCGTGGGACGCACCCTGGGCTATGCCGCATTGGGCGCCCTGGCGGCGGGCGCCATGGGGCTTCTTTCGGCGTGGTCTCGCTGGTCCATGGCACTGCAGCCCATGTGGGTCATGCTGTTGGCCGCGACAGCTTTGATGGGCATCTGGATGGTGTTCAAGGGCGCGATGCCCCCCGTGGTGCAGGACCATGGCCTGCGCGGCTACCGCCGCCTGCAGACCTGGCTGGAGGCTTCCCCATGGCTGTCACGCCTGCCCGCCCTGCAGTCGCTGCTGCCGCTCGCCCTCGGCATGGCCTGGGCCGCGTTGCCATGCGGGCTGCTCTACGCCGCAGCCACCGTGGCGGCGCTGGCCGATTCGGCAGGCGGCGGTGCACTGGTCATGGCCGTCTTCTCATTGCCTGGGGCGCTGGCCTTGGGATATCTGCCCCGCAGACTGTCCCGATGGGGCGAAACAGCGCATTCCCTGCAAAAGACGTCCGGATCGCGTCCACTGGCTGCTGTTCCCGTTCTTTGGCAGCCTGACTTGATCAGATCGGCCGCTGATCCCGCGCCACCGATGGGCCTCGGTCGTTCGCGGATGTCCGGATCGCCGAGTTCGAGTTCTGCGAACCCCAGCGCTCGCCGCTGGACATGGCTGGCGGACCCTCGCTGGGCGGTGCGACTCTCCGGCGGCGCCCTGTGCCTGGCGGCCAGTTGGGCCCTGGCTCAGCGCTTGCATGCCCAGTGGCTGGCCTGGTGCGCGTGAACCCTGTTGCCAGAGGGGCGGCCTGGCCTCCCAGGCCGGTTTGACAGAGGGCAAATAGCGGGAAATCCACCCTTCACTCACGTGATTGACAGAGGGGC
>DXIO01000053.1 GCA_019112875.1 Candidatus Aquabacterium excrementipullorum | reverse complement strand
AAGTTGCGGTTGTCGACGTGCGGATCCTGGTACAGGTGGTCGATGCGGTCGGTGTTGAACAGCGACGAGCGGCGCTTGATGCCGTGCACCTCGTAGCCCTTCTTGAGCAGGAACTCGGCCAGGTAGGCGCCATCCTGGCCGGTCACGCCCGTGATCAAAGCGACTTTTTTTATACTCATGACTGACACACTTTCAATACTGATTCATCACCACGCCCGCCAATTTGGTGTTGGCGCGGGCCAGTTGTTGGACAACCCCGTTCATGGCTGACATCTGGGTCGTTCCCTGACGGCCCAAGGTCAATGCAGCCCCGCAAGCTCCGGCGATCACCTTCGCGTCGGAGCCGTGTTGCAGCGCCGGAGTATCGACGATCACGTAATCGAACTTGGTGAGCAGTTCGCGGATCAGATGCCCGAATGCCGGGCGCTGCACCAACTCCAGCGGGTTCGGCGGAACCACGCCAACCGGCAGCAGGTACAGGCTGGGAAGATCTTCGACAGGGCGGATCACATTCGTTTCGGATCGGCCGGAAAGAATGCCGCTCAGCCCGGAGGAGCTTTCGATGCCGAAGATTTCATGCAGCTTGGGCGTTCGCATGTCCGCATCGACCAGCAGCGTGCGCCCACCCAGCTGGCTGAAATTGACGCCCATGTTGGCCGCGAAGAAACTCTTGCCATCACCGGCATTGGGGCTGACCACGGCCAGCGCCTTGCGGGTCTGATCGGGGCCGAACACACTCAGGATCAGCTGGCTTCGGATGTCGCGGAAGGCTTCTGCCTGCTCGCTGAAGGGGCTGTTGGCCGCGATCAGTTCGCTGCTCAGCTTCTTGCGGCCATCCGCAGCATAAGGGTAGTGAAACTGCTGCGACAGCGCCCACAGGATGTCTTCGCGCTTGGCCAGGCCCAGGGCCACGGCCGCTTCGCCGAACTTGACGCCCTTCTCCCGCTGGTAAAGGACGACCTGCTCGATCTGTTCGGGCGACAGGTTGTTCGCCTGCTTGATGATGGCCCCGATCGACTGATCAGCATCCGCCTGGGGAGGCACGCCCGCAAAACCGTTGTTGTTGTTTGTCATGATTTAAACCTTAGGAGCTGCCAGTTCCGGAACGCCTCGATGGCCCTTCAAGGCCAGCAAGCCTTTGCGGGAGCTTGCAGCCCCGGACTTCGCATCGCTTTTCGGCATGATCCCGATCAGCGGCTGCCCCAGGCCCATGTTCACGTCCTCGATGGTGCGCAGGCGACGATCGAACATCTCGCGCGCCAACGTGATGGCGAGCGCGATCAGACCACCCAGGAAAACAGCCAGCGCCATGTTCAGGCCCACCTTGGGGAAGGATTGGTCGGTCGGCGGCGAGGCGTACTTCAGGATGGAGATGTTCGTCTGGTTGCTCTGGCTTTCCAGGCTCGTCTGGTACTGGCGGGCCTGGCTCATGTCATAGGCACGCTGGGCATTCTCGACGTCGCGCAGCAGCACGCTGGCTTCATCACGCTCCTGCTTCAGCTTCAGCACCTTGCCACGCTGGGCTTCCAGCGCAGAACGGATCTGCGCCTCACGGGAGACGCTGACGGTCTTGTTGATCCCGACGCTGCTGGTCACACGCGCCGTCTCGGCATCGATCTTGGCCTTGAGTTCGGCCACGCTCGCCTTGGACTGCTGGACCTGGGGGTGGGCTTCGCCCCAGGTGGCCTGCATTTCCTTGAGCTTGGCTTCAGCGCGGGACAGGTCCGCACGCAGGCTGGCGACCACCGGGTTGTTGAGAACTTCCTGGCTGTTGGGGCTGATTTGCGCCTGGCGGCTGATGGACTCCGACGTCATCGACTGCAGGGCCACCAACTGGCTCGACAGGTCGTTGAGGCGCTGGTTTTCCACATCCATGCGCTCGTCGGTGGCGATGAGACCCTTGGCGCGCTGGTAGGCCGTCAAGGCGGTCTGGGCCGCTTCCAGACGCTCGCGCAGCATCTTCGACTGGGCCTCGAACAACGTGCCGAACTGCTTCGCGGGCTCCACGCGCAAATCGAGGTGGGTGTCGATGTAGCTGCGGACGAAAGAGTTCACCATGACTGCGGCAAATTGCGGGTCCGCGGCCGTGTAGGTCAGGAGGATGACGTTGGATTCGCGGGAGGGGCGAACGCCCAGGTTCTTTTGCAGCCGCTCCGTCAGCCAGGCCTCGAAGGTGCCCTTGCCGTCGGTGTCGTCTCGCCACTGTTCGCGCAGCTGATCGCTCTTGTCCAGGCCCAGGGCCACGATGACCCGCCGGGCCACGCGCTCACTCTGGATGATG
Organism: Candidatus Aquabacterium excrementipullorum; assembly: GCA_019112875.1. Classification (GTDB taxonomy): domain Bacteria; phylum Pseudomonadota; class Gammaproteobacteria; order Burkholderiales; family Burkholderiaceae_C; genus Aquabacterium; species Aquabacterium excrementipullorum. The sequence continues at coordinate 4,806 of DXIO01000053.1, read as the reverse complement.
TCCACCTGGGTCGCCATGTAGCTGGGACTCGTGAGTCCCGGCAGGACGATGCCGTTGATCGGGTCGGGCGACTTGACGTCGAGGATCACGGAGGCTTCGGCTTCGTACTTCTTGGGGAACACAAAGCTCACGATGAGCGTCAACAGCACAATGAACAGGAACACGGACGTGGCCAGCAGCCACCGCGCCTTGATGATGGATATCAGCTGATTGAGAGACATTCACACCTCTTGCAATAATGGAAATTACGTCAGTTGCTGGACCGCTGGTCCAATGGCTTGACACCAATCAGCATCCGTCGCCCTTCAGGGCCTACAGTAGCGAGCAAATCTTTCAGGAACTTGTCCTGCGTCCGGTAAGCCTGGGCGGTGTCGCTTTCGATCGTCGACACCCGCACCAGCAGGCCATCGGGAACATGCCCCTTGAGCCCGGTCAGGATGCGTGCCCGGTTCTGCTCGAACCAATTGCGGACGATCTCGTCGCCAAAGCGGATCCAGTAGGTGATGGGCTCCCGCCTGTTGCCCATCCGGGTGTCCAGGCGAGTGGCGGGCACATCGCCCCCCGTCACGGCCACGGTCGCGTCCTGCTTGTCCAGAATCTTGAAGCCCTGGGCTGCATAGCAGATCTCCGGCTTGTGGACCTGCAGGGACTTGCTTTGATCGGCGCCGTAGGCCAGGGACAGCATGATGCGGTCACCCCGGTCGTTCACGTAGACGCGGCTCAGGAGCTCGCTGTAGTACTTGTCGAGTTCTGCCTGCAGGTCGGCGCTGATCACACCCTGGGCGGAGTTGTCCAGCGTGCGCCACTCGCCGAATTGCTTGGGGATCATTTCTTCGAGACCGACCCTGGAATGCTGGTCATGCGCCGCGATCACCTGGGGGGTCAGCAGCACGGCCGCATAAGAGGATCCGGCCATGGCAGCCAGCAGAATCAGCGCACGAATGGGTTTTCTGATCATTTTCACGCCTCCTTCGGCTTGGCGGTTTCCCGGGCGCCCGCGGGCTCCCGGAAAAACAGGCCCAATATCGAGTCTGCACCGATGGTCAGCACGGTGGCGACCATGAACAGCAGGATGCCGGCAAAATCATGGACAAAACCCTGCCCGGCTTCATCGCCAAAATAATAAGTGACCAACACGAGCACAATAACCCGTGCCACGTTGGACACAAAGGAGATGGGCAATATCAGCACCGCCAGGGCGATGTTGCGCCACTTATTGGCGTGCTGCACGATGCTGAGGTAGAAAACGCCGATCGCTTCCAGGGCGAAGATCGAGTTCAGGCCCGCGCAAGCATCGGCCACCAGAAGTTGGTATTGGCCCACGATCAGGGTGACACCGGAACGGCCGACGGGATAACCGACCCCATACATGATGCTCTCCGCCACATATGACACGGCGGATTTAAGCGGGCCTGTCAAAGTGGCAACGAAAATACCCGGCAGCGGAATCAGGAAAAGCATGAAGAACAATGGGAACCACATCTCCTTCAAGCCCGGCCACCCTTTGTACAACAGGAAAAGCCCCGCGAGCACGAGGAGCTGTGACCCCACGTCGAACATCAGGATGTCTTGGGAATGACCGAGAATGTAGAACAGCAGGCCCAAGGCAAAAGTGAGGCCGCCGACCAAGGGGCGCGGCCTGGACCGCAGGGCCATGAAAGCAGGCCAGCGCTGCCATCCCAGCCACAAGGTCAGTGCGAGGATGACCGGGCCGTGGCCTTGCCCGACGACATTCCAGATCGTCTTGTCGAGGATGATGTACGTCGGGACGTACATCACCAGCAACCCGAGGGCTAGCAAGGCCAGTTCAACGCGTCCGGGATTGGGCGCAGCCTCCGCGGGGTTGGCGGAGATCGATGAAGGGTGTGTCACTTGGGTAGGCATGCGGTGGCAGACTGACATCATGCAAGACAAGTTCCGAACAGGGCAGCCATTGACGCGCTGCACCACTCAATTGAGTGTATGCGGATGCGATGACACTTTCGGGATACAGTCAGAGCAAGATGTTGGGGGGTGTTACAACCGCCCCCGCATGCATGGGATCACCTGCTTGATTTCTCAGCAAAAGAAGCTGTCAGAGGGGTTTCTTCATCGAGCGCCCCTGCGGGTGCCACCGGCTTCCCAGGCACACGCAAACCCCTGCCAAGGCCAATAACGGCACGTCGGGCTCGGGCACCGGTGAGATGGAGAACGAAATACCATCGGCACGTGATTGGATGCGTGCCGCCTGGCTGTCAAAGGTCTGAAGGGCCGCGGCGCCGTGGGCGGAGATCTTTTGCAGAGCCTGCACCAGCGAGGTCGATTCCACGCTTTCAAGTCCCACCCAGAAGCGGAAATCGGTGTATATCAGCGCATCTTCGTCGATCGCGATCCTGGCCACCCCGAACAATTCGCCGCCCTGCACGTCCACATATATATAGACAGGCGCTTCGAGCGAAACTTTTCCATACGAAAGGGACAGGCCTGCCTCATATACCCCCCAAAGGGGGTCGTTTCCATACCAGTTCGGGGCCGCTGAATCAATATTGACCACACCGGAAACCGTGTCTCCGGCCTGGATGAAGCAATCACCGGGCGTCACGTCGCTCACGCTGCCCAGCACGGAGAGGCGGAACATGCCCGCTTCGGCGTGCGGCACAGCCAGCACCAGCAAGACCACGAGGACAGCGCGAAGTCCCAAAGCAAATCTGTTCATCCCACGATCCTTTTCTGATGCGACGACGTCGGCGGAGTGCCTGTGGCGAAGGTGCAAGAGAATGCGCCGAAATCGCGCCCTCCACAAGCGCTCCCCCCTACGTTCCCGGTCCGCTGCGCGCCGCGCCACAGAAGACCGCTGGGAAGTCTGCAAAATGCGCATGGCTGGGGAAGGTCCCAAGGGTTACCAGCAGGAACTTTGGTCGTGTATGAGTAACAATCCTGGGCGCCCCTTTGGCCGTTCCCAGCGTTGTTCAGGCATGTCATCCTCGGTTTCACCCTCTCCCACGAGTTCCCCGGCACTGCCAACGCACCCGGTCGAGTACCCCTGGTGGCCTCTCGGCGTGCTCGCGGCCGGCTTCCTGCTGCTGTACCTTCCCACCTACGTGACCCTGGCCGAGGTGATCTGGTCCACGGACGAGCAGGGACACGGCCCCATGATCCTGGGCGCCAGTGCCTGGTTGCTGTGGAGCCTGCGGGAAAGGCTGTTTTCCGGGCCGGCGCGCCCCGCCCCTGGAGCAGGCCTCTTCTTCCTGGTGGTCGGGGTCCTGCTCTACATCGTCGGCCGGTCACAACAGATCATCGAGATCGAAGGTTTCTCGCAGATCCCCGTGCTGATGGGGTGCCTGCTGCTGGTGCGGGGCTGGAGTGGTGTGCGCATCGCCTGGTTCCCCTTGTTCTTCCTGCTGTTCATGGTGCCCTTGCCGGGGGCCCTGGTACAGGCCATGACGCTGCCGCTCAAGGCCATCGTGTCCTATGTGGCGGAAAACCTGCTGTACTGGGCCGGCTATCCCATCGGCCGAACCGGCGTGATGCTGACCATCGGGCAATACCAATTGCTGGTGGCCGACGCCTGTTCAGGCCTGAACTCCCTGTTCACGCTGGAGGCCCTGGGGCTGCTCTACATGAACATCATGAACTACAAGTCGAAGGCCCGTAATGTGGTGCTGGCGGTCATGATCATCCCCATTTCCTTCGTTTCCAACGTCACCCGTGTCATCACACTGGTGCTGATCACCTATTACTTCGGTGACGAGGTGGGCCAAGGGTTCGCCCACAACTTCGCCGGCATGGTGCTGTTCTCGGTGGCGCTGATCCTGACCTACGGCTTCGACCGGCTGCTCGCCGCCCGTTTCGACAAGGAAACTCGAGATGTCAACGCTTAAACACATCCCCCGGGTTCTCATCCTGGCCGCGGCCATCATGGTGGCCGGCGCGGCCGGCTCGGTGGCGCTCAAGCCTACCCACATGACGGCCGATGACCGTCCCGCGCTGAAGGTGGCCGAACTGCTGCCCCTGCAGTTCGGCGACTGGCGGACGGACGAACACACCGCGGTGGTCACGCCCGACCCCACCCTGACCGCCAAGCTCGATGCGCTGTATTCGGAAACGTTCAACCGCACCTATGTGAACAGCCAGGGCGACCGGATCATGCTGTCCATCGCCTACGGACGGAACCAGAATTCGCAATCCACGGCGGCCCACCGCCCCGAGTTCTGCTACGTCGCCCAGGGCTTCAACATCCAGCACGAGGGGTTCAGCAATGTGTCCTTCCCGGGGCGGGCACCGCTGAAGGTGGCACGCCTGCTGGCGGACCGCGACAGCCGCATCGAGCCCATCACCTACTGGGTCACCCTCGATGACAAGGCCATCATGCCGGGCATGGAGCGCAAGCTGACGCAGCTTCAGTATGGCCTGCGGGGGCTCATCGCCGACGGCATGCTGGTGCGGGTGTCCTCGCTGGTGGGCAATCGCCAGCAACTGAACTACGCCCTCCACGACCGCTTCCTGGCCGACATGGAAGGCGCGATTCCCGGCGGGTTCAAAACCCGGTTCTTCGGCTCCTGATTCTCTCTGGTTATGACGACCCCGCGCAAAGTTGCCCTGATCACGGGCGTGACCGGTCAAGACGGTGCCTACCTGGCCGAGTTCCTGCTCAAGAAGGGCTACGAGGTGCACGGCATCAAGCGCCGCTCGTCGCTGTTCAACACCGACCGCATCGACCACCTGTACCAGGATCCACACGTCGACAACCGCAACTTCATCCTGCACTACGGTGACCTGACGGATTCGACCTCGCTGGTACGCATCGTGCAGAAGGTGCAGCCCGAC
>DXIO01000052.1 GCA_019112875.1 Candidatus Aquabacterium excrementipullorum | reverse complement strand
AAGTTGCGGTTGTCGACGTGCGGATCCTGGTACAGGTGGTCGATGCGGTCGGTGTTGAACAGCGACGAGCGGCGCTTGATGCCGTGCACCTCGTAGCCCTTCTTGAGCAGGAACTCGGCCAGGTAGGCGCCGTCTTGACCGGTCACGCCGGTGATGAGAGCTTTTTTCATTGTGGAGAAAGTTGCTTCAGTTCGAACTGGACCATTTCATCGACCAGGCTTTGCAATGAATGCTGGGGTTGCCATCCCAGCACACGCTGCGCCTTGCGGATGTCGGCCAGGGGTTGGGCCGGATCGTAGGGGCGGTAGAACTCGGGGTTCACGGTGACCACGGCGCGGCCGGTGCGGCGATCGATGCCGCGCTCATGCTGGCCGCTGCCTTCCCAGCTGAGTTCGATGTCGAGTGCCTGGGCGGCAAGATCGACGAACTCGCGCACGGAGGTGAGCTTGCCGCTCGCCAGCACGAAGTTGTCCGGGGTGTCCAGCGCCAGCATGTCCCAGATCGCGGTCACGAAGTCCTTGGCGTGGGACCAGTCGCGGCGGGCGTCCAGGTTGCCCAGGGAAAAGCCCTCGATCAGGCCCAGCTTCACCTTCGTGAGTGAGTTGGTGATCTTGCGCGTCACGAAGTTGATGCCCCGCAAAGGGCTCTCGTGATTGAACAGGATGCCCGTGGACACATGCGTGCCATAGCTGGCGCGGTAGGCCTCGGCCATGATGTGGGCGAACAGCTTGGTCGCACCGTAAGGGGTCTTGGGATTGAAGAAGCTTTCCTCGGAATGCTGAGAGTCGGTAATGTCACCGAAGATTTCCGAGGACGAGGCCTGGAATACGCGGATTTTGTTACCAGATGTTCGAGCTTTCTCGAAAATGCGCACCGCACCGATGCCGCCGGCTTCCGCCGTGGCAATGGGGGTGTTGAAGGAGTCGCCGACCGAGCTCTGCGCTGCGAAATTGAAGATCAGATCAGGGCGGGTAGATTCGATCGCATGGTCGATCGAGGCGGCATTCAGCAGGTCCAGCGGCACGAATTCGATGTGCCGGGTGATGCCGAGGTGGTCAAGGCGCCATGACCGCTCGGCCGAGAGCTCTCCGCGAATACCGCCCACCACGCGTTGACCCAGCCGAAGGGCGTGGTCCGCGAGGTAGCTTCCATCCTGTCCCAAGATGCCGGTGATGAGGACGGTCCGGGGTGTTTTCATGCGTAGGGGAATGAGTCACGGGGAAAGACCGTACCCTTGGGATTCGTCCAGTGGCTTGATTCCTGGCTTCTTTGTACGGGGATTGAATGGGCAAGGTCTCCCCGCGATTATGGGGGTAAGCACAGACTGTTCGTTTGAAGTGTTGTAAGCGGCGATCCAACAGGATCACGGGCACAATCGCATGGCCTGGACACTCTGCCCCCTTATTCCCCATGAAAGTTTCCGTCATCGGCACCGGCTATGTCGGCCTTGTCACCGGCGCCTGCCTTGCCGAAATGGGCAACGATGTCCTGTGCCTGGATGTCGATCCGAACAAGATCCGCATCCTCGAAGAAGGCGGCATTCCCATCCACGAGCCAGGCCTGGACGCCGTGGTGGCGCGCAATGTCAAAGCGGGCCGCCTGGCCTTCACCACGGACATCGCGCGCTCGGTGGCGCACGGCACCTTGCAGTTCATTGCGGTCGGCACGCCCCCCGATGAAGACGGCTCGGCCGATCTGCAGTATGTGCTGGCCGCGGCACGCAACATCGGCCGCCTGATGTCGGACTACAAGGTGGTCGTCGACAAGAGCACGGTGCCCGTGGGCACGGCCGACAAGGTGCGCGATGCCATCGCCGACGAGCTGGCCAGGCGCGGCAGCGATGCGCGTTTCGCGGTGGTGTCCAACCCCGAGTTCCTGAAGGAAGGCGCGGCGGTCGATGACTTCATGCGGCCGGACCGCATCATCGTGGGTGCCGACGACGAACAGGCCATCTTGCTGATGCGCGCGCTGTACGCGCCCTTCAACCGCAACCACGACAAGGTGCACGTGATGGACGTGCGCAGCGCGGAGCTGACCAAGTACGCGGCCAACGCGATGCTGGCCACGCGCATCAGTTTCATGAACGAGCTGGCGCTGCTGGCCGAGAAGATGGGGGCAGACATCGAGCAGGTGCGTCAGGGCATCGGCTCGGATCCACGCATTGGCTACCACTTCCTGTACGCCGGCTGCGGCTACGGCGGCAGCTGCTTTCCCAAGGATGTGAAAGCGCTGATCAAGACGGCGGCCGGCGAAGGCCAGCACCTGAAGGTACTGCAGGCCGTGGAAGACGCCAACGACGCGCAGAAGCTGGTGCTGGTCGACAAGGTGGTGCGCCGCTTCGGTGAAGACCTGTCGGGCAAGCGCTTCGCGGTGTGGGGCCTGGCCTTCAAGCCCAACACCGACGACATGCGCGAGGCCACCAGCCGCGTGGTGCTGGCCGAGCTGTTCAAGCGCGGTGCCACGGTCACGGCCTACGATCCGGTGGCCATGGACGAGGCCAAGCGCATCTTCGGCGACGAGCCGCGCCTGGCCTATGCCGATAGCCCCTCTGCTGCGCTGGATGGCGCCGATGCGCTGCTGATCGTGACCGAGTGGAAGGAGTTCCGCAGCCCTGATTTCGAGCGCATCAAGGCTGCGCTCAAGGCGCCGGTGGTGTTCGACGGGCGCAACCTGTATGAGCCTTCGCTGGTGAAATCCTTCGGCCTGGATTACCAGGCCATTGGTCGCGCATGAAGATCCTGGTGACCGGCGCGGCCGGCTTCATCGGCATGCACACCGCGCTGGCGCTGCTGGCGCGCGGCGACGAGGTGGTCGGCATCGACAACCTCAACGATTACTACGATCCGCAGCTCAAGCGTGACCGGCTGGCGCACATCGCGGCGCAGCGGCCGGGCGCACCGTTCCGATTCGAGGCGCTGGATGTGGCCGATCAGGCCGGCATGGCCGCGCTGTTTGCGCGCGAGCGTTTCGACCGCGTGGCGCACTTGGCCGCGCAGGCCGGCGTGCGCTATTCGCTGCAGAACCCGCAGGCCTATGCGCAGTCGAACCTGGTGGGGTTCGTGAACGTGCTGGAGGGCTGCCGCCACCATGGTGTGGCACACCTGGTGTATGCCAGCAGCTCCAGCGTGTACGGTGGCAACCAGAAGATGCCCTTCGCTGAAGGCGATCCGGTGGACCATCCCGTGAGCCTGTATGCGGCCACGAAGAAGGCCAACGAGCTGATGGCGCACACCTACAGCCACCTGTACGGTTTGCCGACGACGGGGCTGCGCTTCTTCACGGTGTATGGGCCATGGGGCCGCCCCGACATGGCGCCGATGCTGTTCGCGCGGGCCATCCTGGCCGGCGAGCCGATCAAGGTGTTCAACCACGGCCAGATGCGCCGTGACTTCACCTACATCGACGACATCGTGGCGGGCGTGGTGGCCACGCTGGACCGGGTGCCCGCGCCCGACGATGCGTTCGATCGCGAGCACCCGACGCCCGCATCCTCATGGGCGCCGTACCGCGTGTTCAACATCGGGCACAGCGAGCCGGTGGCCTTGCTGGATTTCATCGCGGAGCTGGAGACATCGCTCGGCCAGCAGGCGGTGAAGGATTTGCAGCCGATGCAGCCAGGCGATGTGGTGGCCACCTATGCCGACACGGCCCGCCTGGAAGACTGGACCGGGGTGCACCCGGCCGTGTCGATCGGTGAGGGCGTGGCCCGCTTCGTGGCCTGGTACCGCGATTACTTCAAGGCCTGAGGCCGCCACGGCCTGACTCAGGCCTTGGTGGTACGGCGGGGCAGGCGGATCACGAAGCGGCTGCCGCCGCCTTCGCGGGCCTCGCAACGGGCCTGCCCGCCGTGGCGCTGCGCGATCTGGCCGACCAGGCTCAGGCCCAGGCCCACGCCACCGGCGTACTCGGCATGGCCGGGCATGCGGTAGAAGGGCTCGAAGATGCGCTCGCGCTGGTCCGTCGGCACGCCGGGGCCGCGGTCTTCCACCAGGATGTCGAGGTGATCGATGCTTGGCTTGATGCGCACGTCGATCACGGCGGCGGCATCGCCCTTGCGGCCGTAGCGGCGGGCGTTTTCCAGCAGGTTGCGCACGGCGCGGCGCAGCAGGCGCTCGTCGGCCTGGATCTGCGGGTTGGCCTGGGCGGGCGGCAGCTCGTCGGCATGGACGTCGGCGCCCACGCGGCCGGCTTCCTCGATCAGCAGGCCGACCACGTCGATGGTCTGCAGATCCAGCGAGGGGCGTGCATCCAGGCGGCTGGCCAGCAGCACCTCTTCGACCAGGTCGTTGAGTTCGTGGATGTCCTGGTGGATCTCTTCCTTGAGCCGTGTGGCGTGCTCGGCGGGTACATCGCCGAGCATGGAGATGGCCATCTTCATGCGGGCCAGGGGCGAGCGCAGTTCGTGGCTGGCGTTGGCCAGCAGGCTGCGGTGCGCGGTGACGAGCTCTTCGATGCGCTGCGCGGCCTGGTTGAAGCTGCGGGCCACGTCGGCCACTTCGTCCTTGCCTTCGACATCGACGCGGTACTGCAGCTCGCCTTCGCCGAAACGCTCCACGCCCTGGCGCAGGGCCTTGAGTCGGCGGGTGAGGCGCGTGGCGACGGGCCAGGCACCCACGGCCACAGCCACGAAGACCATCACCAGCACGATGGCCAGTTCGGGCGCGCCGCCGGCCCAGCCCGCGGGCAGGACGGCACCCAGGGGAGACAGCCAGGGCTCGTTGGGCAGGAAGGGGGGCGGGCCGTTCTGCGGGCCGTTGTTCTGGCGCGGGAAGCCACCGTTGAAGTTGCCGGGCCCGCCGGGGCCGTTGCGACCGCCGAAGTTCTCATCAGGGCCACGCATGCCCTCGGGGCCGTTGCGCGGGCCGCCGGGTGTCCTCTGGCCATTGAACCCGTTCGGGCCGCCGCGCATGTCGCCATTGGGGCCGGTGCCGGGCTGCATGCGCATGCGCCCGCCCATGAAGGGACCGGGCCGCAAGATCCACAGCACGCGCCCGTCGGTGAGCTTGGTGCTCTGCAGGTGGGCGGCGAGCTCGGGGCGGCGCTCGAGGCGTTCCTCGAGCAGGGGGGAGGTGGCGATGCGCTTGCCCTGGGTGTCGTCCAGCGCCAGGGGCAGGCGCAGACGCTGCGCCCAGTCGAGCAGGGCCTCGCGCTGCTGGGCCTCGGGCGCGTCGACGCCGGGCAGGCTGTTCTCGATCAGCTCGCCCCAGGCGGCATCGCGGTCGACCTCGTTGGCCTGTTGACTCTGCTGGCTTTGCTGGAAGCGCTCGATCTCGCGCTCGAGGTTGCGCTTCGCCAGCCAGCCGGTGAGCAGGGCGAAGAGCAGCAGGACCGTGACGACTGCCAGGTAGATCCGCAGCGCCAGGGTCTTCATTCAGCGTCTTGTTTCTTGGCGAAGACGTAGCCGACACCGCGCACGGTGAGGATGCGCTGCGGGTTCTTGGGATCCTGCTCGATGGCGGCGCGGATGCGAGAGATGTGCACGTCGATGGAGCGGTCGAAGGCGTCCAGCGGGTGGCCCTTGAGCGAATCCATGATCTGGTCGCGGCTGAGTACGCGGCCGGGGTGGCGGGCCAGCACGGTCAACAGGTCGAACTGGTAGGAGGTCAGGTCGCAGGGCTGGTTGTCCAGGCGCACCTGGCGCAGGCCGTTGTCGATCTCCAGGCGGCCGAAGCGCCAGACGTCGTCGTCGGCCTGGGCGGTGGCGGTGCGGCGCAGCAGGGCGCGCACGCGGGCCAGCAGTTCGCGCGGCTCGAAGGGCTTGGGCAGGTAGTCGTCGGCGCCGATCTCCAGGCCGACGATGCGGTCGGTGGGCTCGCCGCGGGCGCTGAGCATCAAGAGCGGCATAGTGCGGGTGCGGGGCGACGAGCGCAGTTCGCGGCACAGGTCCAGGCCGTCGCCATCGGGCAGCATGAGGTCGAGGACCAGGGCGTCGCAGGCCTGGCGGGCCAGCAGCTCGCGGCCAGCGCCCAGGCTGGGGGCGGTCGACACCTGGTAGCCGTGGCTGCGCAGGTAGTCGCCGACCATGGCGCTGAGCCGCAGGTCGTCGTCGATCATCAGGATGTGTTCACTCATGTCCATCATTGTGGCGCTCTCCGGCGGCTGTGCTCAAGTAGGGCTGTCCAGCGCGTGGCCCCGGGTCTTCAGACGCCGGGGCCGGGGCGCTCAAGGGCGCTTATTGCGCGGGCGGGGGCGGTGCGTCCTCGGACAGGCGGTCCGCGCGTTCGCGGTGCTCGTCACGGCGCTCTTCGCGGTGCTTGTCCCACTCGGCTTGGCGGGCCTTGATCTTCTCGCCCAACTGGCCGCGCTGTTCCGGCGTCAGCACCTTGGCCACGTCCAGCATGGCGGTCAGCGTGCGCTTGGAGACGGCGTCGTGCTGGGCCAGGATCTTCTGGCGGGTCTGCTCGGCGGCGGCCACGTCGATCTTGGGCTGGATCAGCACGTTCAGTGCGTCCTTGCGGGGATCGAACTCGGTGTCGCGCAGCTTGCGCAGGTCATCGCGGGCGGCGCCGGCGATCTGGCGGATCTGGGCGCGCTGGGCCTCGGTGGCCTGCACCTCGTCCAGCAGTCGATCAAGGCCGGGGCCGCCCAGCAGGATGCCGGGGACGCCGCCGCCCTGACCGCCAGGGCCGGGCGGGTGGTGCGCCACCTTGTGGATGCCAGGGCGCTGGAACTTGCCAGGGGCCGCGGCCCAGGCGTCCATGGCGGAGACGGAGGCCAGGACGGCGCCGACCACCAGCATCGAGCCGGCGGCCAGGCGTCCCCAGCGCGTGGCCTGGCCACGGGTCGGGATGGTGGAAGTCGCTTGGGTCATGGAGTGTGCTCCTCGGTTTCGTGAAAGACACAGTGCCTTTCGTCGATGGCCTCATGGTCCGCCCGGGGGGTAAAGCGCGTGTGGACCCCGCGTAAAGATCTGTGTAGGCCCCCTGGGCCAATGGCGCTTGTGGCAGGCCTAGAATCGCGCCCCATGTTCCGCATCGTCCTCGTCCAACCCGAGATCCCGCCCAACACGGGCAATGTGATCCGCCTGGCGGCCAACACCGGCTGCGAACTGCACCTGATCGAGCCCCTGGGCTTCTCGATGGACGACAAGCTGCTGCGCCGTGCCGGCCTGGATTACCACGAGTACGCGCCTGTGAAGCGCCATGCCGACTGGGCGGCCTTCGTGCAGGCCGAGCGGCCCGAGCCCGAGCGGATGTTCGCCTTCACCACGCATGGCAGCCAGCCGGCGGGGCAAGTGGCGTGGTTGCCAGGTGACTGGCTCGTGTTTGGCTGCGAGACGCGCGGGCTGGATCCGGCCTTGCGTGAGCAGTTCCCGACGGCGCAGCGCGTGCGCCTGCCCATGCGGCCCGGTCAGCGCAGCCTGAACCTCAGCAATGCGGTGGCGGTGGCGGTGTTCGAAGCCTGGCGCCAGAACGGCTACGGCGGCGCGGCCTGAGGGCTGGCCGCGGCGGCTTCAGGATTCGGCGCGGGCTTCGCGGGCCATCAACTGCTGCACGGCCGCCTTGGGGCTGAACTGCCCGTCGATCACCTGCACCACGGCTTCGGTGATGGGCATGGCCACATTGAGCGCACGGGCGCGGGCCAGCACGGTGGCCGCGCTGTAGACGCCTTCGGACACGTGGCCCAGTTCACGCAGGATGGTGGGCAGGTCCTTGCCCTGCGCCAGCTGCAGGCCCACGGTGCGGTTGCGCGAGAGGTGGCCGGTGGCCGTGAGCACCAGATCCCCCAGGCCCGACAGGCCCATGAAGGTGTCCGGCTGCGCGCCCAGGGCCACGCCCAGGCGGGTCATCTCGGCCAGGCCGCGGGTGATGAGGGCCGCGCGGGCATTGAGGCCCAGCGCCAGGCCATCGGCGATGCCGGTGGCGATGGCCAGCACGTTCTTGACCGCGCCACCCACTTCGACGCCGACTGGATCGGCGGAGGTGTAGACGCGCAGGCTGTCGCTGTGGAAGGCCGTGACGGCCTGCTCGCGCAGCGTGGCATCGGGGCTGGCGGCCACCAGGGCGGTCGGGCTGCCCTGGGCCACTTCCAGCGCGAAGCTGGGGCCCGAGAGCACGCCGCTGCGCCCGCCCGGGCGGATGGCTTCGGCGATCTCGTGGCCGAGCTGGCCGGTGGTCTTGTCGAAGCCCTTGCACAGCCACAGCACGGCGGCCTCGCGCGGCACGCGGGCCAGCATGTCGGCCAGGCCGGCCATGGGGGTGCCGATCACGAGCAGGCCATCGCGGCCGGCATGGTCGATCGCGGCCTGCCAGTCGGCGGTGATGTCGAGGCTGGCGGGCAGGCCGACCTCGGCCAGATAGCGTGTGTTGCGGCGCTCGTGCCGCATGTCGTCGGCCTGGGTGGCATCGCGTGCCCACAGCAGCACCCGCCCGGCACCGCTGGCGCGGCGGGCAGCACTGATGGCCAGGGCGGTGCCCCAGGCACCCGCGCCCAGCACGGCGACGTTCACAGGCGGTGTCAGCACGGGCTGGCGCTGCGGGCGGGTTGTGCGATCAGGCGTGGCCGGCGGCGCCCTGGGCGGCCTGGGCTTGCTCGATCTGGGCCTGGTACATGGCCTGGAAGTTGACTTCGGTCAGGTGCACGGGCGGGAAGCCGGTGCGGTTGATCGCGTCGGCCACGGTCGCGCGCAGGTAGGGGTAGACGATCTGCGGGCAGGCGATGGCGATGATGGGCTGCAGCTGGTCTTCCGGCACGCCGCGGATCTCGAACAGGCCGGCCTGCTTGGCTTCGACCAGGAACAGCACCTTGTCGTTGACCTTGGTGGTGACGGTGGCGCTGACGGTGACTTCGTAGATGCCGGCGTCGCTGACGTTCTCGGCGTTCAGGTTCAGCTGCACGTCGACGTTCGGGTTGCCTTGCTCCAGGAAGATCTGGGGCGCATTGGGCAGCTCGACCGACAGGTCCTTCAGGTAGATGCGCTGGATGTTGAAGCTGGGTTGGGCTTGGTCGCTCATGTGATCCTCGTGTGTCCGGTGATGTCGTGAATAGGTTCTGGCTAGGGCGCTGCGGTTGGCGCGGAGAACTCCAAGCCGGAAAGGCAACAGGGCTGGATTATCGCCCAGCCCTGTGACAGCCCCTGGTGGGGCAACGCTCATGGTTTGCAGGGGAGGCCCCCTGTTCGGGGTGGGCGGCGCTCAGGGCGTCGCCATGGCGGACGAGTTGTCCGCCAGCCCCTGATGTCAGGCCGCTTCGGCCAGCAATGACACCAGCTTGCCTTGCTGATCCAGCGCGATCAGGTCGTCGCAGCCGCCCACGTGGGTGTCGCCGATGAAGATCTGCGGCACGGTGCGCCGGCCGGTGATTTCCATCATGTGGTCGCGCTGGGCCGGGTCGAGGTCGATGCGGATCTCCTCGATGGCGGCCACGCCGCGTTGCTTGAGCAGCATCTTGGCCCGTTGGCAGAACGGGCAGACCTGCGTGGTGTACATCTTGACGTGCTGCATGGTGTGGGCTGCTGGGAAACGTTGGGCAGATTGTCCCGCCGCGCGCTTAACCAAGGCGCCGACAAGGTGTTGGCGCCTTGAGGTAGGGCGAGGCGGGGCGTGGCCTCAGTCGGCCTTGTCGATGGGCAGATTGGCTTCGCGCCAGGCCTTCAGGCCACCGCGCAGGCCTTGGGCCTTGTCGTAGCCCAGGGCCTTGAGCTTGGCCACGGCCTTGCTGGCACGCGCGCCGGTGGCGTCGACCACCACGATGGGCAACTGCTTGTTGGCGGGCAGCCCCTTGACGCCCTCGGCGAGGGTGTCCAGCGGCAGGTTGCGGGCGTTGCGCACGTGGGCGGCCGCGAAGTCGGCGGCATCGCTCACGTCGATCACCGTGGCTTTTTCCCGGTTGATCAGCAGCACGGCCTCTTGCGCGCCCAGGTCGCCGCCGCCACCGCCGCTCTGCAGCTGCAGCCACAGAAGTGCGCCGCCGGAGCCCAGGGCTGCGGCGATCCAGTACCAGTTTTGGGTGATGTAACTCATCATGATGCGGGGGCGTGCGGAGTAGTCCCGACGGGCGGAGGCCCATGCGCGGAGCCGGCGATTATAAAATCCCCGGTTCGGCACATCCCGGCGCCCTTTGTGGTCAGCCTGCCGTGCCGCCCATTTCTGAACGACTCAACCAACGCAGCGCCATGTACAAGCTTGTCCTCATCCGCCACGGCGAATCGACCTGGAACCTGGAAAACCGTTTCACCGGCTGGACGGACGTGGACCTCACGCCCACCGGCATCGAGCAGGCCAAGCAGGCCGGCCGCCTGCTCAAGGCCGAGGGCTACGAGTTCGACGTGGCCTATACCTCCGTGCTGCAGCGCGCCATCCACACCCTGTGGCACGCGCTGGACGAGATGGAGCGCCCCTGGCTGCCCGTGGTGAACTCCTGGCGCCTGAACGAGCGCCACTACGGCGCCCTGCAGGGCCTGAACAAGGCCGAGACCGCCAAGCAGTACGGCGACGAGCAGGTGCTGGTATGGCGCCGCAGCTATGACACGCCCCCGCCCGAGCTGGACGCCAACGACCCGCGCGGCCAGCGCCAGGACATCCGCTACGCCAAGCTGCAGGCCGACCAGATCCCCCTGACGGAATGCTTGAAGGACACCGTGGCCCGCGTGCTGCCGTTCTGGAACGAGGCCATGGCGCCCGCCATCAAGGCTGGCAAGCGCATCGTGGTGGCCGCGCATGGCAACAGCATCCGCGCGCTGATCAAGTACCTGGACAACATCAGCGATGACGACATCGTGGGCCTGAACATCCCCAATGGCATCCCGCTGGTGTACGAGCTGGACGCCGACCTGAAGCCCATCAAGCACTACTACCTGGGCGATGCCGAAGCCGCCGCCAAGGCCGCCGCGGCCGTGGCCACGCAGGGCAAGGCCTGAGTCAGGGCCGAATCAACGCTGATTGACGCGGCAGGCGCATGGCCTGCTCGTCATCGTCAAGGCGCCATGTTGTCCAGTTGCACGCCCAAGGGGCAGTGGTCGGACACCAGGCGCCTTTCTTCTTCCAGCGTGTAGGGCAGGCGCACGAAGCGCACGCGGCTGGTGGCGAAGCGCAGGCCCTGGCTCATCAGCACATCGTCGATGTAGCGGCTGTGCTTCTCTTTGGACGTGCAGGGCACGTAGACCTGCTTGTTGGTCGCCGGGTAGACCACGGCGCCCACGGGGCGGTCATCGCTGATAGCGTCGAGCATGGCCAGCGGCGCGGCCTCATCGGGACCGGCGGCCAGGCGGGCATCACGGTCCAGGTGGCGGTTGAAATCGCCCAGCACGGCGAAGTTCAGCTTTTCGCGCACGCGGGCATCGACCCAGGCCTCGATCACGGGCACCTGCTGGCGCAGCTTGCCGCAGGGATCGAAGGCGCGGTCCAAGGCGCCATCGAAGCAGCCGCTTTTGAGGTGCACGGCCAGCAGGCGCACGGCGTTCTTGGTGTTGGGGTAGAGCGTGATGTCGGCGCCGCCGCGTGTCTTGCCGTCGATGTCCAGCGCTTGCAGCGGCGGGTTGCAACGGTAGGGCACGCCCTGGCGGATGGCGAAGCCCACCTTCTGCGGATGCGCGCGCGGCGTGAAGCAGTCCAGGGTCCAGCCCTGGCGGAAGACCTGGCTGGCGGCTTTGGGGCCGTCCACCTCCTGCAACGCGACGACCACGTCGCCGGGCAAGGCCTCCGCGCGTTTGGCAACAGCGGCCAGCGCGTCGAAATCGGCGCGGCTGCGCACCGGGGGCGGCTTGCGGCCGGGCGTGCAGGGCACGGCGCGTTCGTCGCTGGCGGGCTGCTGGCGCTGGCAGTGGGCGAGCAACTCGCGCTCGTCGTCCGGCGCGATCAGCCATTCCATGTTCCAGGTCAGCAGCGAGAGCGGCCGGCTCTGGGCGTGGGCGGCGCCGGCCGTTGCCAGCACCAGGGCCGCCATGGCGAGCGTGCTTGACAGCATACGCGCCGCCTGCGTCTTGAACGAAGGGGTCGAGGTACTGCGTCGCGGAGCCGGCATGGCGGTGTCCTTGTGCAGTGGGATCAGGCCTGGGCGAGCAGGGCTTGGCGGTCGACGGTGTAGGTCTGCGGGCCGGGCGTGGCGATCTTGGCCGCGCCCATCTGGTTGCCCAGGCGCACGCTGCGCACCAGGTCCCAGCCTTGCGACAGGCCGTAGAGCACGCCGCCGCGGAAGGCGTCGCCGCAACCGGTCGGGTCGATGACCTTGTCGACCTTCAGGCCCGGCACGTGCGTGGCCGTGCCTTGCACCCACACGTTGCTGCCTTCGGCGCCCAGGGTCTCGACCAGGCCCTTCAGGTGCGGCTGGCGCGAGATATCGGCCAGCGACTGGCCGACGCGGTCGGACAGCATCTTGCCTTCGTAGTCGTTCACGGCCACCCAGGTGGCCTGTGCGATGAAGCGCTTCAGATCCTCGCCGTCGAACATGGGCAGGCCCTGGCCCGGATCGAAGATGAAGGGCACCTTGGCGGCGGCCAACTGGGCGGCATGCTCGATCATCGCGTCACGGCCGTTGGGGCCGACGATGGCCAACTGCAGGTCATCGCGTTTCGGCACGGGCTGGCTGTGGGCATTCGACATCGCGCCCGGGTGGAACGCGGTGATCTGGTTGTTGTCGTTGTCGGTGATGATGCTGCACTGCGCCGTCATCGCGTCGGGCAGCGTCTTGACCAGGTCCAGCGGCACGCCCCATTCGCGCAGGCGCTCCAGGTAGGGCGCGCCATCGACCCCCAGCGTGGCCATGATCAGCGGCGTGCCGCCCAGCAGGTGCAGGCTGTAGGCGATGTTGCCGGCGCAACCGCCGAACTCGCGGCGCAGCGTGGGCACCAGGAAGGACACGTTCAGGATGTGCACCTGGTCGGGCAGGATCTGGTCCGCGAAGCGGCCTTCGAAGCGGCTGATGTTGTCGAAGGCGAGCGAGCCGCCGATGAGGATGGCCATGGTGGTGTCCCGGTAAGAGAGTGATCAGGGGTAGAACAGCTCGACGGTGTAGCCGGCGGGCGCCAGGTCGGGGGCGCGCAGGCGCCACTGCAGCGTGGTGCTGCTGCTGGCGGGCACGGCGGCGGGCACCTCGGAGCTGCCGTCGTCGGCGGCATTGCTGCCTTCGGTGCCCACGCGCGAGGCGCTCTGGACATCGAACACGCGGCGCACGACGACGGTGCCGTTGGCGTCGGTCAGGCTGAGGTCCAGGTGCGGCCAGGCCAGCACGGCCTCGGCGCGGTTGTGGATGATGGCGGTGAGGCGGTAGGTGTCCTCGCCCAGCGAGCTGGTCTTGACCAGTGCGATGTTGTCGACCTGCAGGTCTTCGATCTGCATGGGCGGCGACAGGGTGCAGCCGGTGAAGTGGCACCACTGCGCCAGGTAGGGCGTGAGATCGGGGTGGCGGCTGGCGATGCGGTCATGTTCCTGCTGCACGAACTGCGCGCCCAGCAGCAGCGCCAGTGCCAGCGCCACGAGGGACAGCACGGCCCGCACGGCCGGGTGGCGCCAGATGGCCTTGCGCTCGGCCTGCTTGATGAAGCCGGGGGCCTCGGTCTGCGGGCCACGGCCACGCGTGCCCGGGCGGCCCTTGCGCTTGCTGGGGGGCGGCAGGGATTGTTCGGGCTGGTAGCTGGCATCGTCGGGCAAGCGCGACGGGATGGTGGACGGGCCGTGGTCGGCTTCGGGGGTGTTGGCCGGTTCGGCGCGTGCGTTGGACAAGGGCTCCGCGCTCGGGGCCTTCAACGCTTCGGGAGGAATGGCGGTGGCCTGCAGCGGTGCGGTCGGCGCCGCGGCTTCCGGCGGGTTCACCGCGGCCGACAGGGCGGCCTCTGCCAGCCGCTCGGATTCAGACAGTGTCTCGGCCGATTCACCGGGGTGCGTCCAGCCCGCATCCCAGTCGTCGTCGAGGTCGGCCATGGCGTCCATGGGGAACTGGGCGTCGGCGAACTCTGGGCCGCCACGGCGTGGGCGGCGCCGGTTGGGCGGGCGCCGCATCTCGTCGGAGGGCAGCAGGTAGCGCGAATCCAGGGCGTCGGCCTCGTCGGTGACGGGATAGGACGCGGGGGCGCTTTCGAAGTCGTCGTCCGCGGCGGTGCGGATGGCGGGCTGCGTGAGCGCCGACATCGCGGCGGCCACGGCCTCGTCGGAAGGCGGCAGGTCGAGTTCGAAATGCGTGACGGCCGGCGTGGGGCGCGGATCCGGCGGCGGCATGTCGTCGGTGACCACGGCGGCGTCGTCCGCGTCAGGCGCGAAGGCGGCGGGCTCCGTGGCCTGGAAAGCCGGGGTGCGGTCGGTAGGCGGCTGGTAGAAGCGCGTTTCGTCAGCCGGGGCGGCCTGCATGGGTGTCTGGGCCGGCGGGGGGGCCACCGAAGGAGCGGGTGGCGGCACTACGCGCTGCGGCGGCGCTTCGCGCTCCATGTCGAACAGCCCTTCCAGGGCGTTGAACACCTCGGTGCAGCGCCCGCAGCGCACCCAGCCCTCGGACACCTTCAACTGGTCCTGGACGACCTTGAAAATGGTGTTGCAGTGGGGGCAGCGGGTGGCCAGACTCATAAGGCCCCGTTTATGCCACCGATCAGGCGGGTTTTTGCGCCGTCATCAGGATCCAGCCGTCTTCTTCGTTGGCAACCTGCAACTGCAGGCCGACACCGGCGTAGGCTTCTTTCAGCTCGTCTTCCTGGCGGGCCAGGATGCCGGCAAGCACCAGGTGGCCGCCGGGCGCGACGTGGCCGGCCAGCAGCGGCGACAGCAGCTTGAGCGGCGTGGCCAGGATGTTGGCCAGCACGACCGGGTAGTCACCCTTGGCTTCGCCGATCAGGTCGGGCAGGCCGGCGTTGATCGGCGTGCGGCCATCGGCGGCAGCCAAGTGTGCCAGGTTGGCCGTGGCATTGGCCTCGGTGGAATCGACGGCGGCCGGGTCGATGTCGACCGCATCGACTTGCGCAGCACCGAACAGCGCCGCGCCGATGGCCAGGATGCCCGAGCCGCAACCGTAGTCCAGCACGCGCTGGCCCTGCAGTTCGCTGGCATGGCCGGCGATCCACTTCAGGCACATGCGCGTGGTGGGGTGCGTGCCCGTACCGAAGGCCAGGCCCGGGTCCAGCCGCAGGGCCGTGGTGGCCTGGGCGGGCACCTCGTGCCACGTGGGCACGATCCAGAAGGTGTCGGTGATGGGCACGGGCGCGAACTGCGACTGTGTCAGGCGCACCCAATCCTGATCGGCCACTTCCTGGATGCCTTGCACGTGAATGTCGGTCGCCCAGTCCTGCGCGAGGATCAGGGTGGCGGCCTCCAGCGCGGCGGCTTCGTCGGGGAACAGGCTCTTGACGGTGGAGCGCTGCCAGGCCTCGCGGGGCACCGGCATGCCGGGCTCGCCCCACAGGGCTTCCTCGTGCTCGGTGTCGGCGTCGGCGTCTTCCACCGAGACGGACAGGGCCTCGACCTCCATCAGCGCGTCGCTGAGCAGTTCGACCTCGGCCTCGGTGGCCAGCAGGGTGAGTTCGTGCATGTCGGCAGCCCGGGGCTCAGCGCTTGCGCGCGGCCATCCAGTGTTCGAGGTAATGGATGTCGGTGCCGCCTTCGATGAACTTGGCGTCCACCATCAGCTCGCGGTGCAGCGGGATGTTGGTGTTGATGCCTTCGATCACGGTCTCGGACAGGGCGGTGCGCATGCGGGCCAGGGCCTGCTCGCGGGTGTCGCCGTGCACGATGATCTTGCCGATCATCGAATCGTAGTTGGGCGGCACGAAGTAGTTCGTGTAGATGTGCGAATCCACGCGCACGCCGGGGCCGCCGGGCGCGTGCCAGGTGGTGATGCGGCCGGGCGAGGGGATGAACTTGACCGGGTCTTCGGCGTTCAGGCGCACCTCGATGGCGTGGCCGCGCAGTTCGATCTGGCGTTGCGTGAAGGGCAGCTTCTCGCCGGCGGCCACGCGGATCTGCATCTGCACGATGTCGATGCCGCTGGTCATCTCGGTGACGGGGTGCTCCACCTGTACGCGCGTGTTCATCTCGATGAAGTAGAACTCGCCGTTCTCGAACAGGAACTCGAAGGTGCCCGCGCCACGGTAGCCGATCTTCTTGCAGGCGGCGGCGCAGCGCTCGCCCACTTTCTCGATCAGGCGGCGGGGGATGCCGGGGGCCGGCGCTTCTTCGATGATCTTCTGGTGGCGGCGCTGCATGGAGCAGTCGCGTTCGCCCAGCCACACGGCGTTCTTGTGCTGGTCGGCCAGCACCTGGATCTCGATGTGGCGCGGGTGCTCCAGGAACTTTTCCATGTAGACCGCCGGGTTGCCGAAGGCGGCACCCGCCTCGGCGCGCGTGGTCTGCACGGCATGGATCAGCGCGGCCTCGGTGTGCACGACGCGCATGCCGCGTCCGCCACCGCCGCCAGCGGCCTTGATGATCACCGGGTAGCCGATGGCGCGGGCCGTGCGGATGATCTCCTTCGGGTCTTCGGGCAGAGCGCCTTCGGAGCCGGGCACGCAGGGCACGCCGGACTTGATCATGGCCTGTTTGGCCGAGACCTTGTCACCCATGACGCGGATGGACTCGGGCGTGGGGCCGATGAAGGTGAAGCCGCTGGATTCGACGCGCTCGGCGAAGTCGGCGTTCTCGGACAGGAAGCCGTAGCCGGGGTGGATGGCCTCGGCGTCGGTCACCTCGGCGGCCGAGATGATGGCCGGCATGTGCAGGTAGCTCTGCGCCGAGGGGGCTGGGCCGATGCAGACGGCCTCGTCGGCCAGGCGCACGTACTTGGCGTCGCGGTCGGCCTCGGAATAGACGACGACGGACTGGATGCCCATCTCGCGGCAGGCACGTTGAATACGTAAGGCGATCTCGCCTCGATTGGCGATCAGGATCTTCTTGAACATGGGAAACCGCCTTATTCGACGACGAACAGGGGTTGGCCGTATTCGACGGGCTGGCCGTTCTCCACCAGGATCTTGGTGATCGTGCCGGCCTTGTCCGACTCGATCTCGTTCATGATCTTCATGGCCTCGATGATGCAGACCGGCTGGCCTTCCTTGACCTGGTCGCCGACTTCGGCGAAGGCCTTGGCGCCGGGGCTGGAGGCGCGGTAGAAGGTGCCGACCATGGGTGACTTGACCACATGGCCGGTTTCGGCCGGGGCTTCGGCCACGGGGGCGGCAGCGGCCGCGGCAGGCTGGGCGGCGGCCACGGGCTGGGCCTGCACCAGGGGCATGGCCACGGCCACCGGCGCGGCGCCGGCCTTGACGATGCGCACCTTGCCGTCGGCCTCGGTGATTTCCAGTTCGGAGACGTTGGACTCCGAAACGAGGTCGATCAGGGTCTTGAGTTTGCGCAGGTCCATGTTGGGAATCTCCAGGGTCGCCGGGACACAGCCCGGGCGGCTCGATGAACGATGAAAAGGAGGGAAGATGCTTGGCGTCGGGCTCAGGCGGCCAGGGGGGGCGCGTTCAGGCGCTCCAGCGCGGCATCCAGGGCAAGCTGGTAACCCAGCACGCCAAGGCCGACGATGACGCCTTCTGCCAGATCCGAAAAATAAGAGTGGTGGCGGAAGGGCTCGCGGCGGTGCACGTTGGAGAGGTGCACTTCGATGAAGGGAATGGCCACGCCCGCGAATGCATCGCGCAGGGCGACGCTGGTGTGGGTGTAGGCCCCGGGGTTGATCACGATGAAGCCGGTGCCATCCGTCCGCGCGGCGTGCACGCGGTCGATCAGGGCGCCTTCGTGGTTGCTCTGGAAGGCGGTGAGCGTGGCGCCGCGCTGGGTGGCGCGCTGGCTCAGGCCGGCATTGATCTGCTCCAGCGTGGTGGCACCATAGACCTGGGGTTCCCGGACGCCGAGCAGGTTCAGATTGGGGCCATGGAGGACGAGAATCTGCATGTGTTCGTTGAACGAGTGCCGAATTGTGTCCAGCTGTTCGTTCAAGAAAATGAAAGTAGGCGGATTTTAAGCACAAATGAGCACAAAAATCTCATCTGCTTATGTGCCTGAGCAATCTGCACTGTAAAGCGCCCTGAAGAGGGCGTCAGATGCTCTGCCGGCCGTGTCAGCCGAACTCGCGGGCCCAGCCGCTCAACTCATCCAGGTGAGTCGGGCCCATTTTACGCTGGCGGATGCGTCCGTGGGCGTCGATGACGACTGTGAACGGCAGGGCGCCTGCGGTATTGCCCAGGACCTGCGCCATTTCGGTCCCGCCGAAGCCGGCCAGGCCGATGGGGAAGTGTACCGGGGTTCGGCCCAGGAATCCCTTGACCGGGGTGGCGCTGTCGATGGCCACGCCGATCACGTGCCAGCCGTCGCCGTTGTGGGCCTGGTGGAAGCGGTCCAGGTCTGGCATCTCCTTGACGCAGGGCGGGCACCAGGTGGCCCAGAAGTTCACGACCAGCGGCTTGCCCTGGAAATCGGCGAATTTGAGCGGTGTGCCGCCGACGGTGTCGAACTGGTGACCCCAGAAATCGGGGGGCAGGGCTTCCCCTTGGCGTTCGGCGTCGGGGGCGCCTTCGCGGTGCCGAGCCCACCACAGGCCACCGCCCAGACCGGCCAGGGCGGCGATGCCACCGGCCAGCCAGAGGCGCCGGGATGAATTGCGGGGAGAGGCCGGGGCGGCGGCGGTGCTCGGGTTGTCCATGGACGGCAGTTTACGCGGGCAGGCCTGTCCGCGCTGTTGTCCGCCCGGGCGGCGAAAGCCCCTCGGCCGTCCAGGCGATCAGGCCGGCTCAGGGCAGGGGCTGGGGGCGCAGCAGGCTGGCGCGGGCCTGGGCCCAGGGCAGCGTCACGGCCTGGCCGCGGCAACCGCGGTCGACCTCGGCGTAGACATCGGGCGCCACGGCCAGGCCTTGCGCGGTGGGCCAGACCTGCCAGCCTTCGGGCACGCGGCCGCCGGTGAGTTCGCCACTGGTGCAGCGGCTGCCCTGGCAGGCATAGTGGGCCAGGATCAGGCGGGCGCAGCGGGCCTGGTCAGACGTGTCGGCGGGCTTGTCGGGTGGCAGCTCGACCACCTGCGCGGCGAAGGCCTTGAGCGCCTGGGCCGCCAGCAGATCGCGGCGATCGAAATCCACCGGCTCGGCGCCCGGCGCGGTGAAGCGGAACCAGCGCGACCAATCCACCGCCTGCCCGGTCGACAGATCGTAGGTGCTGGCGGTGAAACCGTTGCTGGGGTGGGCGGCGTCCGCGTAATAGAAGCCGACGCTGTAGATGGTGGCCAGCCAGCGGCGGTTGGCGAAGGCCACATCGACCTGGTCGTCGTGGTCGATGGCGGTGAGGGCCTGGCTGACGCGGTCCTGCCACTGGGCCTTGAGCTGGTCGTTGATGCGCTGCAGGACGGCGGGCGCGGCGCCGCGCGTGAACTGGGGCGTGGCGACCTTGGTGCGCGCGTCGGAAAGCGTCTCCCAGGCGACGGGGCCTTGCTGGCCGCCGGGACCACGCTGCGGGCGGATGCCCTTGAGGCGGCGCTGCTCGTAGGCGTCGGCCAGGGCCTCGCCGGTGGGGGTGTAGTCGGCGACGCGGGTGAGCGTGACCGGCACGGGCGGTGCCTTGACCGTCATGCCCACGGCTTGCCACTGGCCTTTGGCGATGGCGCCGCTCAGCGTGAGCGACCAGTTGCCGCTGGGGCGCTCGCAGGGGATGTCGGCCACGCCGTAGTCGGGCTTGCATTCCTGCAAGACCAGCGCGGCGGGGGTGTCGCTGCCCACTTGGGCGGCGGTGGGGCCCCACAGGCCGAGGTCGCGGCCGAAGCGCTCATAGAAGTAGCGCCCGGTCCATTGGCCCTGCTCGTTCTTGTACAGGGCCAGGACGATGGGCTGGCCGGCGAGGCGGCCTTCCCAAACGCCTTGCCAGTCCGTGGTGGCGGTAGCGGCCTGGGCTCTGTAGGGGGCGGGTGGGGCGGCGGATGACGCGGGCGCGGCCAGGGCGGGCAGCGCCATCAGGCCCCAGGTGATCAGCAGCAGGTCAGCGAGGCGGGGACTGTTCATGGTCGGCATCCTCCATCAGTTTTGTCAGCGCATTGAGATCGCCGCGTTCGGTGCGGCCGCGTGCGTCTGGCTTGAGCGCGCCGCGCAGGTCATCCAGGTCCAGGATCGTCAGGTGCAGGCCGATGGGCTCGCCACCCAGGCCAGGGCAGGGCACCGTGAGGCTCAGGCGGTCCACGTCATCGCCACGCGGGCCCGGCGCGCTGCTGACGTCGTACGACAGGCGCTGATTGATCAAGGCGATCTCCGCGGACTTCGGATCGTCGCAATAGAGCTGCAGGTGGATGTCGTTGAGGCGGGTGGCCGTTCCACGCCAGACGGCGCCCGTGAGGTGGGGCCGGAACTCTGACAGACGGTCCATCCACTTGGCCGCGAGTTCGCGCAGGGCGGCCAGTTCGGCGGGCTGGGTGTCGGCGCAGAAGATGGCGATGTACTCCTCCACGGCCTCTTCGAGCAGGTCGTTGGCAGGCAAGGCGGTGCGGGCGTTCAGACCCAGCACCTTGATGGCGCGGCGTTTGGCCGGCCCGTATTCCAGGCCTTCCTCGACGACCAGGCGCGCGGCGGCGGCGGCGATTTCTTGGCTGAGCTCGCTCATGCGGGTGATTCTAGGCGGCAGGTGTCATGCACGGTGAGCCGGATGGCCGATGCCACCAAACCGTTGGTTACCAACCCGGTGTGTCGGCAAGGGTTGCCCCTGGGCTGGTCCGTCCGGACTTGATCCACAAAATGGGACAGCCCGCTGCCCTGTGGAGGCGGGCACATCCATCATCATCATCAGGAAGAAACTTCACATGAAAATCTTTTCATGGCGCAGCGCCTTGGCCGCCGCCGTTGTCGCATCGACCACCGGCCTGGCGTCGGCCCAGTCGTGGGAGCCGCCCACCATACCGACCCCGAACAACGACGCGACCCAGGTGACGTGGTCAGTGTCGGCGGCCGACACGGATCTTCTGGACTATGCGGAGCTCTTCACGCCGCAGGTCACCTCGTTCTTGCCAGCCATCATGCCTGCCCCTTCAGAGGGTGAGCCGTTCGGGCTCACGGTGTATTTCCCGGCCACGGGCACGACGCGCAACGGTGCGAGCGGCCTGGCCACTTCGGTGGCTTCGGCGGGCGGCATCCAGATCGTCGCGCCCAAGATCCAGGCCTTCACGGGCGGCGGGGTGCTCACGTTGAGCAACTGGGAGATCAATGCGGTGACGCACCAGCTCAACGCCGACATCACGGGCTCGCGCGGCTTGCCGAGTCAGAGCCAGGTGACGGTGTTCACGCTGGGTGATGCCGTGGTGAGCGGCAACACCACGTCCTTCAGCCTGTGGCTGACCCAGGCGGGCGCCGATGCCTTCTCACAGGCCGTGGACGCACAAGGCCCTGCGATCATCGCGCTGCAGAACATTCAGCAGGTCAGGTTCGGCACGGTGACGGTGGACGTGGCGATGGTGCCCGAGCCCTCCAGCGTCGCGCTGGTGCTGGCCGGCCTGTCGGTGGCGGCCGTGGCCGCGCGCCGCGGACGCCGCCAGCCGGCCGAAGCGCAACCCGCCTGAGAACCGTGCGTGGTCCGCGCTTCGATGGCGTCAGGCCGCCACGCGCACCGGCACAGCGCTGAAGGCGGCGTTGCCGCTGATGCTGTCGGTCAGGCGGTCGTCGGTCAGGTCGTTGAGGCTGGCGCCGGCGTGGGCCTGGGCCACCCGCAGGCCCGTGCCCTGGCGGTCATGGCCCCAGCCGTGCGGCAGACTGACCACGCCGGGCTTGATGTCCTCGGTGATGTGCACGGGCACGCGCACCTCGCCCACGCGTGAGCTGACCTGCACGGTCTGGCCCTCGCTGAGCGCGCGGGCCTGCGCATCGGCCGGGTGGATCCACAGCACGCAGCGTGGCTTGCCCGACACCAGGCGGGCGCTGTTGTGCATCCAGGAGTTGTTGCTGCGCACGTCTCGCCGGCCGATCAGCTTGAGGTCTGTCGTTGTCTGCTGCAGTTCTGCCCCGGTGTTGGTCGCCACATCGGGGTGGGCCGCCGCGACCACACGGGCCTGCACATCGTGCAGATCGCGTGCGATGGCGGCGGGCAGCAGCTTGATGCGCTTCTGGCGTTGGCCGAGCAGCTTCAGCAGCGAAGGCTTGAGCGGGCCCAGGTCGATGCCTTCGGGGTGGGCGCGCAACTGCCTCATCGTGAGCGGGTAGCCGCTCTTGCGCAGGCCCAGGGCCAGCATCTGGTCGGGGCGCAGGCGGCCCATCAGGGCGCGCTTGGCCAGGCCCTGCAGGCGCTGGCCCACGCTGGCTTTTTCCAGCGCCCACGTGCGCTGCGCGTAGCGGCGGGCCAGCTCGGTGTAGATCTGCCAGTCGTGCAGGGCGCCGGCCTGCGGCGCCACGATGGCCTGGCTGTAGCGGGTGGCGTTGCGCACGGCCAGGTGCCAGAACAGCAGGTCGTAGTGGTCGTGCTCGACGAAGCAGGTCGGCGGCAGGATCACATCGGCGTGGCGCGTGGTCTCGTTCAGGTAGAAGTCGATGGCGACCATGAAGTCCAGGCCTTGCAGGGCCTGGTCGAGCTGCCGGCCATTGGGCGTGGACAGCACCGGGTTGCCGCAGGCCGTGACCAGCGCGCGGATCTGGCCCTTGCCGGGCGTGAGCATCTCTTCGGCCATCACCGAGACAGGCAGCTCGCCGCTGAACTCGGGCGCGCCACGCACGCGGCTGCGCCACACGTCGTGGTGGCCGGCGCCCATCAGACCCAGCTTGATCAGATCCACCGCCGGCGCGGTGAGCAGCGTGCCGCCTTCGCGGTCGACATTGCCGGTGAGCAGGTTGATGACCTGGATGGCCCACTGGCAGACCACGCCATGGGCCTGCGTGGACACGCCCATGCGGCCGTAGCAGGCGGCGCCATCGGCGGCGGCCAGCTGGCGCACCAACGCGCGGGTGGTGGCGGCATCGATGCCGGTGAGCGCGGCGGTGGCCTCGGGCGAGAAGGGCTGCACGGCGGCGCGCACGGCGTCGAGCTGATCGAGCAGGTCGCCCAATGGGCCGGGCTCGACCAGGTTCTCGTCGAACAGCGTGTGGATGGCCGAGAGCAGCCAGGCGGCATCGGTGCCTGGCGTGATGAAGTGGTGGGCGTCGGCCACGGCGGCGGTTTCGGTGCGGCGCGGGTCGATCACGACGAGCTTGCCGCCGCGCTGGCGCAGGTCCTTCAGGCGTTGGCGCACATCGGGTACCGTCATCAGGCTGCCGTTGGAGGCCAGCGGGTTGCCGCCCAGCACGAGCAGGAAGCGGGTGTGGTCGATGTCGGGAATCGGGATGCGCATCTGGTGGCCGTAGAGCCAGTACGCGACGAGGTGGTGCGGCAGCTGGTCGACCGAGGTGGCCGAGAAGCGGTGCCGTGTCTTGAGCTGGCCGAAGAACAGGGGGCCGTGGGTGATGTTGCCCCAGTTGTGCACGTTGGGGTTGCCCTGGTAGACGGCCACGGCATTGGCACCGTGCTGTTCGCGCACGCGGGCCAGGTTGTCGGCGACCAGGTCGAAGGCTTCGTCCCAGCCGATCTGCTGCCAGGTGTCGCCCGTGCGCTTCATGGGCAGGCGCAGGCGGTCGGGGTCTTCGTGCAGGTCTTTCAGGGCGACGGCCTTGGGGCAGATGTGGCCGCGCGAGAACGGGTCCTTGTCATTGCCTCGGATCGCGGCGATGCGCTCGCCGTGCGTGGTGGTCTCGACCTGGAATTCGAGGCCGCAGATGGCTTCGCAGAGGTTGCAGGCGCCTTGGACCGTGCGGGTGGAGAGCACGGTGGGGGCGCTGGCCGGCGCGTGGGGGGCGGTCTGGCTCATGGCGTCTTGGGGGAAAGCGGGGAAGCCATCCTGCCATGAGTTGACGCGGCGGTCCATGCGCACCGCGGACACCGATGGTGCGCTTCAGCCCTGTGTGAAGCTGCGTGAGGCCTGCGCGAGGGCCTGAGCATCCACCTCGGCCTGGCGCAGGCGGCGGGCCAGCCAGGGCAGGGGCGAGTCGACGGACTGTGGATGTTCGGCGCTGAGCAGGGCGGTGTTGGAGGGCAGCAGGTCGGGGCTGGCGTCTTCGAGCGGTGTCAGGGGCGGGGACAGGGTGTCGGAGGGATCGGGCGATGCATCCACCGAAGCTGTGCCGGGGGGCGCTGCAGACGACGGTGTCACCTGTGCATCGCCAGGGCCGGCAGAGGTGACGGGCGATGCCGCTGTGTCGCTGAACAAGGCGCTCATGCGCGCATCGGCCTGCGTCAGCATGCGCAGCGACTGGGCCGGGTCGAAATCCGCCTGGCGGGCCAGCAGCAGGCCGCGCACGCCAGCGATCTGGCTGGTGAGGCGATGGCTTCGCACCACCACGGTTTCCAGATCGCGCAGGCGGGCGCGTTGCGACGAGGGCTCTTTCTGCATGCGCTGCAGTGATTGCGTGAGCAGCCACACCACGTCGTAGACCTCGCGGCGGGCGTGGCTGCCGCGTTCGCCCAGGGTGCTCTGCACGCCCTGGCCCAGCACGTGGTGCGCGTAGCGGGCCTGCGCGCGCAGCAGGCGGGCCACCAGTTGTGGCAGTTGATGGCGCTCCCAGGCGGGCCACAGGTAGCTGAAGCCCCAGGCCAGGCCCGCGCCGACCAGCGTGTCGCCCAGGCGCTCCATCGCGGCCAGCGGCAGCGGGTGGCCTTGCGCGGTGTGGACCTGCAGCAGGGCCATGATGGCGCCGGCCATCGAGGCGATGCGGTAATCCACCAGCGCGTAAGCGTGGGCGATGCTCAGCGCGATCGCCATGATCAGCAGCACCACGCCGCCGCCGGGGTGCAGGGCCAGCAGGGCGGTGGCGAGCAGGCAGCCCGCGATGGTGCCGATGACGCGTGCATCGCGACGGGCCAGGGTCTGCTCCAGGTTGCCGCGCAGCACCACGGCCACGGTCATCAGAAGCCATTGCGGGTGGGCTGTCCACGGCAGCAGGTGGGCCAGGCCGAAGGCACAGGCCATGGCCGCGGTGGTGCGGGCGGCATGGCGCATCACGGGCGAGCGCCAGGTCAGCACGGCGCGCAGGTTGGCCAGGGGCCAGTCCACCGGCGAGCGCATGGACTGCAGCACGGCGGTGTCCAGCGTCAGCGCCTGCGCATCGGGCATGGCCAGGGCGTCGCGCAGGCGGTGCACGCCGCGGCGCATCTGCGCGTGGCGGCGCAGCAGCGAGAGCAGCGTGGTGTTCAGTCGCTCGTCGGCCTGCGTGGGGTGGGGTATTTCGCGAGCCGGGGGCAGCGCGGGCCAGGGCAGGCCTTGCACGGCGGCTTTGGCGGTACGGTGCAGGTGGGCGGCCAGCGACTGCATCTCCTGGCCCCACTGCAGCAGCGGCTCGGGCACGGGCGTGCCGGTGGGCCAGTGGTCCAGGTCGAGCTGGCAGGCCAGCACCAGATCGCGCACATCGACGATGGCGATGAAGCCCGGGATCCAGCGGTGGGCGTGCGGCTGGTCGGGCTTCTCGTAGAGCAGGTCGCGCGCCTGCTGCAGCGCGTCGGCGATGGCGGCCTGCTGGCGCACCAGCGGCAGCAGCGCGTCTTCATGGGCGGTGCCCTGGGCGTGGCGTTGCGGCAGGCTGGCCAGCCAGTCGGCCTGGGCGCTGAGCAGGTTGGCCAGGGCGCGCAGGCTGTCGGCCACGGCGAGCGTCTGGTAGCGCGCGGCCAGCACGCGCACCGACAGCATCGCCCAGCCCGCCATGGCGAAACCGCCCAGGGCCACCCAGGCCACGTGCTCCCAGACCGTGTCGCCCACGAGGTTGCCTTGCTGGAAGGCCGCCATCTGGAAGACCAGCGCCAGGATCATCGTGAAGGTGAGCGGCCCGCCCCGCTTGCCCCAGGCTGTCCAGAGGATGGCGCTGAAGGTGATGGCCAGCACGGCCAGGCCCATCAGCACGGGGTGCCCCTGGCACAGGGCCACCAGCAGCGCCACGAGCAGCGCGGCCACGGCGGCCATCAGCACGGGCCGTGTCTTGGCGTGGGGCGAGGTGACCGTGTCGGCGATGCTGACCACGGCCGCGCCGGCCGAAGCCGTGAGCGCCTCGGGCAGGCCAGCGGCCAGCGTGATGAGCGTGGCGATGCTGGCCAGGCCTGCGCCGACGCTCAGCCCATTGACCAGGTGCGAGGGCAGACGCTGGGCGAGCGCGACGGGGGTGAGCTGCCTGGCGTGCACCCCCGAGCGCTCCGTGCGGTCAGTACCTTAGACCTCGCGGCGCAGGGCCGGGAAGAGGATCACGTCGCGGATGTTGGCCGCGTCGGTCAGCAGCATGATCAGGCGGTCGATGCCGATGCCGCAGCCGCCCGTGGGGGGCAGGCCGTATTCGAGCGCGCGGATGTAGTCGGCGTCGAAGTACATGGCTTCTTCGTCGCCCGCGTCCTTGGCGCTGGCCTGCGACTGGAAGCGCGCGGCTTGCTCTTCGGGGTCGTTCAGCTCGGAGAAGCCGTTGCCGTATTCGCGGCCGGTGATGAAGAGTTCGAAGCGCTCGGTGATCGAGGGGTTGTCATCGGACGCGCGGGCCAGCGGCGACACCTCGACCGGGTAGTCGATGATGAAGGTGGGCTGCCAGAGCTTTTCTTCGACCGCAGCTTCGAACAGGCCGAACTGCAGCTCGGCCAGGCTCCAGCGGGCGGGGGCTTCTTCGCCGGCGGCTTTCAGGCGGGCGCGCAGCACCTCGGCGTTGTCGGCCTCTTCGGGCGTGAGACCGGCGTGCTGCACCAGCGAATCGCGCACGGTCAGGCGGGCGAAGGGCGATTCCAGATCGACGTCCTTGCCACCGTAGGTGAGCTTGGCCGAACCGACGGCGGCGCGCGCGGCGTGGCGCAGCACCTCTTCGGTGAAGTCCATCAGGTCGCGGTGGTTCCACCAGGCCGCGTAGAACTCCATCATCGTGAACTCGGGGTTGTGCCGCACGGACACGCCCTCGTTGCGGAAGTTGCGGTTGATCTCGAACACGCGCTCGAAGCCGCCGACCACCAGGCGCTTGAGGTACAGCTCGGGCGCGATGCGCAGGAACATCTCCTGATCGAGCGCGTTGTGGTGGGTGGTGAAGGGCTTGGCGTTGGCGCCGCCGGGGATGGGGTGCATCATGGGCGTCTCGACTTCCAGGAAGCCGTTGTCGACCATGAAGGCGCGGATGGAGGCGATGGCCTTGCTGCGGGCCACGAAGCGGGCGCGCGATTCCTCGTCGACGATCAGGTCGACGTAGCGCTGGCGGTACTTCTGTTCCTGGTCCGTCATGCCGTGGAACTTGTCCGGCAGCGGGCGCAGGGCCTTGGTCAGCAGGCGGATGCTGGTGACCTTGATGGACAGCTCGCCCGTCTTGGTCTTGAACAGCGTGCCCTCGGCGCCCAGGATGTCGCCCAGGTCCCAGTGCTTGAAGGCGGCCAGGCTTTCCGCGCCGACGTTGTCCAGCGTGACGTAGACCTGGATGCGGCCGGTGGCGTCTTGCAGCGTGCCGAAGCAGGCCTTGCCCATCACGCGCTTGAGCATCAGGCGGCCGCCGACGCGGGCGACCACGGCCTGGGCTTCCAGATCAGGGGCTTCGGTACCGTCGTGGGCGGCGTGCAGCTTGTCGGCGCGGTCGGCGGGCTTGAAATCGTTGGGGAAGGCCACGCCCTGGGCGCGGATGGCGGCCAGTTTCTCGCGGCGCTCGGCCACCAGCTTGTTGGTGTCGACCGGGGCGGCTTCGGTCGCGTCGGTCTGGTCGGGCGTCGGGGTGTTGGGCTTGGTCATGGCGTGGGCGCGGTGGGCCGCCCTAGGGCAGCAAGGCAATACAGGAGGTGGTGCAGACGACGGACGATAGGTGACGGTACGTTGCTACTCACTTAACCTTCCATTGTAAAACCGTGCGCCACAATGTCGCCCATGTCTGTCCAAGAAGAAACATCGCCCTGGCGGCGCGCCTGGGCCGCCGTGCCCCGTGCCGCCCTGGGCAACCTGCTGGCCAAGCTGGTCATCGTGGGGCTGGGCCTGGCCATCACCGTGCTGGTGGCCCGCCAGGGACCCCGGGTCCAGGGGGCTTTCGCCCTGTTCGTGGCGGTGGAATCCGGCCTGCTGACCCTGTTTTCCGGACTGGGCCTGTGGCTGGCCCGGCAGGTGTCGCGCCAGCAGGCGGGCGAGCCGGGCGCCACCCTGCCGCTGCTGCGCAGCGTGCTGCGGGCGGCGGTGGCCCTGGGGCTGGTGGCGGCGCTGGTGCTGCTGGGCGTGTCCTGGTGGGCAGACACCCTGCCGTATGCGCAACTGTGGCTGCTGGCGCTGGCCGCGCCGTTCCTGCTGCTGGTGCCCACGGCCACGGGTCTGTGGATGGGCCGGGGCCGGATGTGGCCGCTGAACTTGGCGCAGGTGGCGGCGCCGGCCTCGGTGCTGTCCGGCCTGGCCGTGGTGTGGTGGCTGATGCAGGACGTGGCCTGGAAGACGCCGGCCGCGGTGCTGGTGCTCACGGCCTGGGTGAGTGGCAAGTCGCTGGTGGCGGTGCTCACGGCCATCTATGCCCTGCATGACAGCGCCCGGCACGACGAGGCGCGTGAGCCGCGTGACCTGGTCTTCGCGGGTGGCCGACCTTCTTGGTGGACGGACTGGCGCTTCGTGGCCACCATCGGTGTCACCAACGTGATCAGCCTGCTCAACTACCGCGCCTCGCTGTTCCTGGTGGAGCATTTCCACGGGCTGGCGGTGGTGGGCACCTACTCGGTGGCCGTGACGGTGGCCGAGCTGCTGTGGCTGCTGTCATCGTCGGTCACGGTGTCGGCCTATTCGCGCATCGGCCACCCGGACAAGGCCGTGTCCTCGGCGATGACGGTGCAGGCCGTGCGCATCAACGTGCTGTCCACGCTGGTGGCGGCGCCGGTGCTGCTGGCCGGGGCCTGGTGGGCCGTGCCGCGCGTGATGGGCGAGGCCTATGGGGCGTCCGTCGAGCCGCTGGCTTTCCTGCTGCCCGGCGTGGCGGCCTACGCGGCGGCGTCCAGCCTGTCGGCCTTCTATACCAACCACCTGGGCAAGCCACACCTGTCGGGCATGGTGGCCTGCCTGTCGCTGGCGATCAGCGTGTCGGTGGCGCTGGCGCTGGTGCCGTCCATGGGGGCGGTGGGCGCGGCCATCGGCAGCAGCACGGGCTACATCCTGGCCATCGTGGTGGCCTACGCGGTGTTCCTGCGCCACGCGGGCCTGCCGCTCAGGGCGCTGTGGACGCGGGTGGCCCCCACCTGATGGGTGCCCCGAAACGCGGGGGCTGGGGGCTTGTGCTCTCCCTGGGCCCGGGCAAAGCGGGCGACAATCCCGGGTTTACCCCTTCAGCCTTTCCTTGCCCCCTTCCGTGGTCCCGGTGACCACCGCTGTGTCTCTGCCGTGCCCATGATCGCCCTGCGCCAAAGCCTGATCCGCCCGCTGGCCCGACTGCTGTCGGTGTTCACCGGGCCGCGCGTCGTCTATGGCTGGCGCAATGCCAATGGCGTGTACTGCACGGCCACGCGGATCAGCACGCACACCTCGATCGACGGCCCCGCTGGCTTGGTGTTGGGCGACCACGTCTTCATCGGTCACTTCAACCGCATCGACGGCTCCAACGGCCTGGTGATCGACGAGGGCTGCCAGGTCACCAACTACGTGTCCATCCTGAGCCACTCCAGCCACCGCTCGGTGCGCATCATGGGACGACAGTATTTGGGCCATCATGATCCGGTGGGCTATGTGCGCCGGTCCACGCACATCGGGGCCTACAGCTTCATCGGGCCGCATTGCGTGATCGCGCCGGGCGCGCGCATCGGCAAGGGCGTGATCGTGCAGGGCTACAGCTTCGTGTCGGGCGAGGTGCCCGATTTCGCCATCGTCGGCACGCGCACGCCGGGCCAGCGGGCCGAGGTGATGGGCGACACGCGCGACATGGACGCGTCGCTGCTGGCCCAGCATCCCGAACTGCACGCGGTCTACGCCGCCTGGGCCGGGCAGGACAACCTGCGCCGCGCGCTGGCCCACAAGGGGCCGTCGTCGTGAGCCAGCCCTTGCGCATCCTCTTCTTCGCTGATGCGTCCAGCGTGCACACGCGGCGCTGGGTGGCGTCCATGGCCGAGCGGGGCGCCGAGGCCATCGTGATCACGCGCCAGCCGGCCGAGGTGCCGGGCGCGCGCGAGGTCATCGTCATCGCCCCGGGGCAGGACAAGGCCAGCTGGTTCAAGGCGCTGCCCGAAGTGCGGCGTGTGGCGCGCCAGGTGGCAGCCCGCTTCAAGCCGAACCTGGTGCATGGCCATTACGTGACGTCTTACGGGCTGTGGGCCGCAGCCTGTGGCCTGCGCGTGCCCAAGGTGCTCACGGCCTGGGGCTCCGACATCCTGGTCACGCCGCGCGCGAGCCGCCTGATGCGCATGATCGTGCGCTGGTCGCTGCGCCGCGCCGATCTGATCACCGCTGATTCGATCGAGATGGTCGACGAGATCGCGTCCTACCACCCCAGTGGCCCGGTGCACCAGATCCTGTGGGGCGCTGACACCGGCAAGTTCCTGCCCGCGCCGCCCGCGCCGGATTTCGAGGTGGTCAGCCTGCGCGTGTGGGAGCCCAACTACAACATCGACCTGATCATCGAGGCCTTCGCGCGCTTCGTGAGCCTGCGCCCGCATTCGCAGGCCCGGCTGCACCTGCTGGGTGGTGGCCCGCTGCAGGGTGCGCTCGAAGAGCGCGTGGCCGCGTTGCGCCTGCTGCAGCAGGTGCGCTTCCACGGCCGCCTGGGCGATGTCGAGATGATCGAGGCCATCCAGCGCTGCCGCGCATCGGTGTCCGTGCCCACCAGCGACGCCACCTCGGTGTCGGTGCTCGAATCCATGGCCTGCGGTCTGCCCATCATCGCCTCCGACCTGCCGGCCAACCGCCAGTGGGTGGACAGCCGCGGCGGCTGGCTCACGCCCGTGCGCGACATCGACGCGCTCACGCAGGCCCTGCTCGACGCGCACGACGACCCGACCGCCGCCACGCTCAAGGGCGTGCACAACCGCCGCCGCATCGAGCGCGAAGCCTCGCGCCGTGGCCAGATGGACCGCATGTGGCAGCTCTACCAGCAGATCCTCAAGCCCAACCCCAAGCAGCGCAAGGGCGCACAGCCGAGCGGTCAGGAGAACGCGTCTTGAGCGGTCCTGCCAGCGTGTTGCCCAGCAGGCTCGAGGGCGGCATCGTGTCGGTGATCGTGCCCTGCCGCAACGAGCGCGACCACATCGAGGCCTTCTGCGCCAGCGTGGCCGCCCAGCAGGTGCCCGAGGGCTGGACGCTGGAGGCGCTGATCGCCGACGGCCAGAGCGACGACGGCACGCGCGAGCGCCTCGCCGCCTTCTGCCAGCGCGATCCGCGCTTCGTGATGATCGACAACCCGGGCCGCATCGTGTCGTGCGGCCTGAACCGCTGCATCGAGCGCGCGCAGGGCCGCTTCATCGTGCGGCTCGATGTGCACACCGTCTACGCGGGCGATTACATCGCGCGTTGCCTGGACACCTGGCATGCCACCGGCGCCGACAACGTGGGTGGCCCCTGGAAGGCCGAGGGCGTGCCAGGCCCCGAAGGCCGCGCGCAGCGGGCCATTGCCGCCGCATTCCAGTCGCGCTGGGTGGCCGGTGGCGCACGCTCCCGCGACCTGGGCTACGAAGGCCCTGTCGATACGGTCTATCTGGGTGCCTGGCCGCGTGAAACCTTCGAGCGCTTCGGCGGCTTCGACGAGGCCCTGGTGCGCAACCAGGACGACGAGCACAACTTGCGCATCCACAAGGGTGGTGGGCGCGTGTGGCAGTCGTCCACCATCCGCTCCACCTACCACCCGCGCGCGCAGGTGGCCGACGTGTTCCGCCAGTACCGCCAGTACGGCTACTGGAAGCCCTTCGTGATGCGCAAGCACGGCCAGGCGGCCTCGCTGCGCCACCTGGTGCCGGGGCTGTTCGTGGGGGCGTGGCTGGCGCTGCTGGTGCTGACCGTGCTCACGCTGCTGTGGGCCGCCTCGCCCTGGGCCCCCTCCACCGCGCCAGTGATGGGGCCGGGCGTGTACCAACCGCATGGGCCCTGGCTGGCCTGGATCTTCGCGGGGCTGTCGGCGGGGCTCTTCGTCGGACTGAACCTGGTCTACGCCGTGGCCGTGCTGCTGGTCAGTGGCCTGATCGCCACCCACCAGGGGCGCGAACTGCTGCCCTACCTGCCACGCGTGATCGCGGCCTACCATGTGGGCTATGGCCTGGGCTCGCTGCGCGGCTGGTGGGATGTCATCCTCAAGGGCCGGCCCGATCCCGCTTTCGGCAAACTGACGCGGGGATCCTCGCGTTGAACCCCGCATGTCTCATGCGGCGGTGGTGCCATGCCGGTGCGGCTCCGCGGCGCTGCGAGGCCTCGCCTGGCGGCATACTGACGCCCCTGCACCCGGCTTCATCCCGACCCCTTTCCCGCCTCGCGCACGCACGCCATGAGCACCGACAACAGCCTGCCCTTCCTGCCTTTTGCCCTGCCCGAGATCGGCGAAGAAGAGATCGCCGAGGTGGCCGATGCGCTGCGCTCGGGCTGGGTCACCACCGGCCCCAAGACGCGCCGCTTCGAGCAGGATTTCGTCGCCTTCCTGGGTGACGACAGCCTGCAGGCCATCGCCGTGAACTCGGCCACCGCTGGCCTGCACCTGGCGCTCGAAGCCGTGGGCATCGGCCCGGGCGACGAGGTGATCACCACCACGCACACCTTCACGGCCACGGCCGAGGTGGTGCGCTACCTCGGCGCCGACGTCAAGCTGGTCGACATCGACCCGGCCACGCTGAACATCGACCCCGTGGCCATCGAGGCCGCCATCACGCCCGCCACCAAGGCCATCATGCCGGTGCACTACGCGGGCCTGGCGGTGGACATGGACGCCATCCACGCCATCGCGCAAAAGCACAAGCTCAAGGTGATCGAGGACGCGGCCCATTCGCTGCCCACCACCTACAAGGGCCAGCTGATCGGCACGCTGAAAAGCGATGCCGTGGTCTTCAGCTTCTACGCCAACAAGACCATGACCACGGGCGAAGGCGGCATGCTGATCACGCGCGACAAGGACCTGGCCGCGCGCGCCAAGGTGATGCGCCTGCACGGCATCAACCGCGACGCTTTTGATCGCTTCACGGCCAAGGTGCCCAGCTGGTACTACGAGATCGTGGCCCCCGGCTTCAAGTACAACCTGACCGACATCGCCGCGGCCCTGGGCCTGCACCAGCTCAAGCGCCTGCCGGGCTTCCAGGCCCGTCGCGAGCAGATCGCGGCGCGCTACGACGAGGCCTTCGCGGACCTGCCCATCATCCGGCCGCCGCGCCCCACGCATGCGGGTGACACGCACTCGTGGCACCTGTACGTGATCCGCCTGGGTGATGACGCCGCCATCGGGCGCGACGCCTTCATCGACAGCCTGTTCGCCGACGGCATCGGCGTGAGCGTGCACTACATCCCGCTGCACCTGCACCCGTACTGGAAGGAGCGCTACGACCTGCGCCCCGAGCAGTTCCCGCACAGCCAGAAGGCCTACGAGCGCATGCTGACCTTGCCGCTGTACACGCGCATGACGGATGCCGATGTGGCGCGCGTGATCGCAGCCGTGCGCAAGGCCCTGGGCCGCGATTGATCCATCCCGCTACCTGCTGATACGCCAATGGCCAAGCGCCTGTTCGACTGGGTGATGTCCTCGCTGGGGCTGCTGGCCTTGTCGCCGCTGCTGCTGGCGATGGCGCTGCTCGTCAAGCTGGATTCGCCAGGGCCGGTGTTCTACCGTCAGGAGCGCGTGGGCCGCCATGGCAAGCCTTTTCGCATCCACAAGTTCCGCACGATGCGGCATGACCCGATGGGCCAGGGCCCGCAGATCACCGTGGGCGCTGATGCGCGCATCACGCGCGTGGGCGCGGTTCTGCGCGCCACCAAGCTCGACGAACTGGCCCAGCTGATCGACGTGTGGCTGGGCGATATGAGCCTGGTCGGCCCGCGCCCCGAGGTGCCGCGCTATGTGGCGCAGTACCCGGCCGCGCTGCGCGACAAGGTGCTGTCGGTGCGCCCGGGCATCACCGACATCGCGTCCATCGAGTACCGCGACGAGAGCGCCGTGCTGGCCCGCGCCAGCGACCCGGAGCAGGCCTATGTGCGCGAGGTGCTGCCGCACAAGCTGCAGTTGGCGGCACGCTATGTCGACAACGCGTCCCTGGCCTTGGACATCCGACTGATCTTGCGTACGATCGCGGCCATCGTGCGGCGCTGATCAGCAGCGCTGAGCACCAACGAAAAAGGAGACCTGAAGGTCTCCTTTCCTTGGCTGTCGCCGGGCCGCATCGGGCTTGAACGGCCTGTCTGGCCGGCCCTTCAAGCCTGAGCGGCATCGGACATTACTTGCCCAGCTTCAGTTCGTTCTTGACGTCCTTCACGCCAGGCACGCCCGAAGCCGTCTGGATGGCTTGCTGGGCAGCGTCAGCGCTGGGGATGGAGCCCTTCAGGCTCACCACGCCGTCGGTCGTGGACACGTCGATCTTCTGGCTCGACAGGTCCTTGTTCTCGAGCAGCGCGGCCTTGACCTTGCTGTTCACCACCGCATCACCAGCGTAGGAAGCCTCACCCGTCGGTGCGGGGGCCTGAGCCTGCGGCGAAACCGTGGCATCGGCGGCGTAGACGGAGGCACCGGTCATCAGAGCGGCGGCGGCGATCAGGCTGGCGATGGCAGAGCGTTGTTGCATATGGATCTCCTTGTGTGTGCATGAGCACGTCGAAAGAATCGCGATGCCGTTCAGGGCACCACGGCTTCTCTAGGGCAACGTCCGTGCCAATCTGGAAAAATCCTTATGGATCAACAGCTTGGGTAAGAGGCCGACCGCTGACGCCGATGCAGCCCCCTCAAAACCCCTGTTTTGCGTCGCCGGGCGGCGACAAGCATCTGTTGCGCATGCGCTAAGTGTTTGAATTCGCAGGGCTTTTCGTGTCGCTCTGGCCCGACGCCTCTTCCGGCGTAGCGTCGTCGCGGAAGCGCTGTGGCACCAGCCCGTGCCGCTGCAGCAGGCGATAGAACTCCGTGCGGTTGCGGTCGGCCAGGCGTGCTGCATCGGCGACATTGCCTGCCGTGAGCTTGAGCAACTGGCTCAGGTAGCCGCGTTCGAAACGCTGCTTGGCGTTGGCGTAGTTCAGGACCTGCGAGGGCGATTCGGCCTGCAGCGCGCGCTGCACCAGCGTCAAAGGGATCAGCGGCGAGGTAGCCAGCGCGCACATCTGCTCGACCGCGTTGAAGAGCTGGCGCACATTGCCCGGCCAGGGCGCGGCCACCAGCGCTTCGAGCGCATCGGGCGCGAAGCCGTTGAGCGTCTTGCGGTATTTCTCGGCCAGCAGGGTCAGGAAGTGCTGGGCCAGCAGCGGGATGTCCTCGCGGCGCTCGGCCAGCGGAGGCAAGCGCAGCTTGACCACGTTCAGGCGGTAGAACAGGTCGGGGCGGAACTGGCCTTCGGCCATGGCCACTTCCAGGTCGCGGTGGGTGGCCGAGAGCACGCGCACATCCACCGGTATCGCCTCGTTGCTGCCCACCGGGCGCACGGTGCGCTCCTGCAAGGCGCGCAGCAGCTTGACCTGCAGGGCCGGCGGCATGTCGCCGATCTCGTCCAGGAACAGCGTTCCGCCATCGGCCGTCTGGAACAGGCCCTGGCGGCTGGCCTGCGCGCCGGTGAAGGCGCCCTTCACGTGGCCAAATAGCTCCGACTCGAGCAACTGCTCGGGGATGGCGCCGCAGTTGATGGCCACGAAGGGTTTGCGCGCGCGCGGGCTGGCACGGTGGATGGCGCGGGCCAGCAGTTCCTTGCCGGCGCCGCTTCCGCCCGCGATCAGCACGCTGGCGTCGGTGGCGGCCACGAGGCGCGCCTCGGCCAGCACATCGGCCATGGCCTGGCTGCGGCTGATGATCTCTTCGCGCCAGCGGCTGTCACCGCCAGCATCACCTTTGGCGCCGGGGCTCAGGCTCGTGGCCTGGCAGATCTTGTCGAGCAGCTCGTGGCTGTCGAAAGGCTTGGTCAGGTAGGCGAAGGCGCCGCGCGAGGTGGCGTCCACCGCATCGGGAATGGTGCCGTGTGCGGTCAGCAGGATCACGGGCAAGGCGGGGTGCTGCGCGCGGATCTCGTCGAACAGTTGCAGGCCGTCCAGGCCGGGCAGGCGCACATCGCTGATCACCAGTGTGGGCTGCGACACGGCCAGTTGCGCGAGAGCGGCTTCGGCGGAATCGGCGGTGCTGACCTGGTAGCCGGCGGCGCTCAGGCGCATGGTCAGCAGGCGCAGCAGGTCGGGGTCGTCGTCCACCAGCAGGATCGAATGGTCGTGGTTCATGTCATCCACCTTGTTGCTTGACGGAAGAGGCGCCGGTCGCGGGTCCCGGCGCGGCGGGTGAGGCCGGCAATGTGCGTTCGATCGCCTTGAGCGCTTCGAGTTTCTCGTTGAGCTGGTCGGTCTTGCGCTGGTTGTCCTTGGCCTGGGTGTTGAGCTTGTCCAGCGAATCGGCCAGGCGGCGCTGCTCGGACCACTGCGTGCCGAGCAGACGCGCCAGCGGCTTGAGCGCCGTGGATTCCGCGTCCGTGCCGCTGAGCACGGTGTCGAGGTGGATCTGCGCCAGCGCCAGGTCGTTGGTGGCGCGGCTGAGGCTCAGCACCATGGCCTTGCGCACCGACAGCTCAGGCGACTTGGCCTGGGCGTTGAGATTGGCCGATTCACGTGCGAGCTCGGCCGGGTTCAGGGACTTCAGGGTCTGGTGGTAGGCCAGCAGCGTGTCGATGGCAGAAGGCTCCGCAGGGGCTTGTGCCACCGGCTCGGGCACGCAGGCCACGGGCACTGGCGCGGGGGGCGGCGGCGGTGGGGCCGGGGGCGGGGTGGTGCAGGCGGCCAGTGCCGTGGTCAACGAGGCCGCGAGGCACAGGCTGCGCAGGCGCCGTGCGGCCGGCGCAGGCGAGAGGCTCATCGCGACGACCGTGCCCGGCACCGGGGCATGGCGCGCACGGGGATCATGCAGCGGCTTGTTCATGAGGCAGTTCTATCCTGAAATGGGCGCCGCCCTCGCGGGGCATCAGGCGCACCGAGCCGCCATGGGCCCGCACGTACTCGCGCACGATGGACAGCCCGATGCCGCTGCCATGGCGTGCGCCGGCCGGCTGGTGCCGGCCCTGGTAGAAGGGATCGAAGATGCGCTCGGCATCTTCGGGCGCCACGCCCGGGCCTTCGTCGATGCAGTCGATGGCCAGACGCTTGTCCTTGTCGGACACGACGAAACGGATCGGGTGGCCCTCCGGGCTGAAGCGCACGGCGTTGGACAGCAAATTGCCGAAGGCCACCGAGAGCTTGTCGGCGTCCAGCTGCGCACGGCCCGGCTCGCCCGACACGCACACGCTGAGGTTCTTGGCCTGCCACTGCAGGCGCTGCGCCTCGGCGATGCGCAGCAGCAGGGCCTTCACATCGACCGGCTGGCAGCGCAGGCGCTGGGCCTCGAAGGCGGTGGCGTGGTAGCGCAGCAGGTCTTCGATCTGGCCCTGCAGCGCGGCGGTGCTGTCGCGCAGGATGCGGGCGATCTCGGCCTGGTCGGGCGTGAGCGCACCGGCCACGCCGTCCTGCAACAGGGCCACGCCTTCGCGGATGGAGGCCAGCGGCGTCTTCAGCTCGTGCGAGATGTGGCGCACGAAGCGGGTCTTGTCGGATTCGAGCGCGGCCAGGCGCTGGCGCAGCCAGTCGAGCTGATGGCCCAGGCGCTGGATGTCGACCGGGCCGCGCACGCTGATGGGCTGGTCGAACTGGTTGTCGCCCAGACGCCCGATGGCCGCGCCGATGCGCCGCATGGGCCGCGACAGCCACCAGCCGAAGCCGAAGGCAAACAGCGCGGCCAGGGCCAGGGCGCCGATCACCAGGCCGCTGATCAGCTGGCGCTGCTGTTCCAGGTCGGTGAGCAGCGCGTCGTTGCGGCGGTCCACCTCCTGCTGGATGCGCTGGGCCAGGGCTTCGTTGGCCGCGTGCAGGCGGCTGAAGATGGGCGTGAGCAGGGGCAGGGCGGCCTGGCGCGGCGTGTCATTGAGGATGTCCCACGCGCCTTCGGCCTGCACCGCCCATTCTCGGAAGGTCTGCGATTCGGCCGGCATGGCCGCGGCGACGACATCCTGCGTGGCTCGGGCCTCTTGCCAGGTGGCCTGGTAGCGATCGCGCAGCAGGCCGTCGTCCAGCACCAGGAACTGCCGTGCACTGCGCTCCATGGCCACCGTGCGCTCGGCCAGGCGCTGGGCGCTCTCCGTCAGGCGCACGGCATCGCGCGCCGCGTCGCGGCTTTTCTGGGCCACGTGCTCCAGCGCCAGCAAGGCCTGCACCGCCGCGCCGCCCAGCAGCGCGGCGATCACCAGGAAGGCGACCAGCAGCGTCTGGCGGAACGACAGGCCCCGCAGCCGGCGATGGGCATGGGGTGAGTGAGCGTGCATGTGTTGGAAAGATGTTTTTTGTCAACCGCGGTCAGCTTAGTGGAGGGGCCTAACCCCGAGAGACCCGGGGGGTGTCTGGGCAGCGCGTGGTTCACATTTGTTTCCTGAATACATGATTTGTTACGGCCCGTGGGCGAGGCACAATCGTGGGTTGACCCCTTGAAGACCCCCAACCCATCCGACCCCGCCATGCTCTGGACCCGCTTCGACCGCCTGCTGGACCGCCTGCGTCCGCGCCGCCAACCGGTCGTGCTGCTGCTCGATGCGGTGCTGATCGCCTTGGCCTGGCATGCCACCTACCTGTTCCGCATGGGCGTGGAGCGCTGGCTGCACGAGCGGCCCCACTACGACGGTGCCGTGCTGCTGGGCGTGATCGTGGTCTACAGCCTGTGGTCCC
This sequence comes from Candidatus Aquabacterium excrementipullorum, assembly GCA_019112875.1. Lineage (GTDB taxonomy): Bacteria > Pseudomonadota > Gammaproteobacteria > Burkholderiales > Burkholderiaceae_C > Aquabacterium > Aquabacterium excrementipullorum. The sequence goes on along the minus strand of DXIO01000052.1, from coordinate 18,507 downwards.
TGGCGCTGGGGGTGCCCAAGGCTGCGTGGCGCTACGTGGGTTTCAGCGAGGTGGCCCGCCTGGGCTGGGTCTGCCTGTACGGCGGCCTGGTGTCGGCCGTGCTGGTGCTGATGGCGCAATTGGTAGAGGTGCCGCGTGCCGTGCTGGCCCTGCACCCTGTGATCGCCTTGATGACATTGACCCTGGCGCGCGTGCTGCTGCGCATGGGCCATGAGCACGCGCGTGCGCGCCGCACCGGCGCCAAGGACAGCGGCCAGCGCGCATTGGTACTGGGCGCGGGCGCGGCGGCCAAGCTGCTGATCGCGGGCATCCAGCACCGCGGCTGGACGGTGGTCGGCCTGCTCGATGACGACGCACGCAAGCATGGCGCCCGCGTGGCTGGCGTGTCGGTGTGGGGCGGCCTGGACATGCTGTCGCAGCCCGACACCATCGATGGCATCTCGCACCTGATCCTGGCCATGCCTTCAGCCTCCGGCGCGCAGCGCAAGCGTGCCCTGGACCTGGCCTCGGCCGCTGGCCTGCCCGTGGTCACCGTGCCCAGCGCGGCCGAGCTGCGCGAGGGTCGCTCGCGCATCGACCGCGTGCGCGACATCGAGCCCGACGACCTGCTGGGCCGCGAGCCCGTCAAGCTCGATGAATCCGCCGTGTCCGAACTGATCAGCGGCCAGACCGTGCTGGTGACCGGTGCCGGGGGCTCCATCGGCTCCGAACTGTGCCGCCAGATCGCGCGCTTCGGCCCGGCGCGCATCGTGCTGTTCGAGCTCAGCGAGTTCGCGCTCTACCAGGTCGAGCAGGACCTGGGCGATCGCTTCCCGCACCTGCCGCTGGTGCGCCTGGTCGGCGACGTGAAGGACCTGGACGCCCTGCGCCGCGTGATGGCCCAGCACCGCCCGGACATCGTCTTCCACGCGGCGGCCTACAAGCACGTGCCGCTGATGGAGAACGACAACGCCTGGATCGCGGTGCGCAACAACACGCTGGGCACCTTCCTGGTGGCCCAGGCGGCGGCCGAGCACGGCGTGCAACGCTTCGTGCTGATCTCCACCGACAAGGCCGTGAACCCCACCAACGTGATGGGTGCCACCAAGCGCGCCGCCGAGATAGTGGTGTCGCACTGGGCGCAGCAGGCGCCGGGCACGCGCTTCATGGCCGTGCGCTTCGGCAATGTGCTGGGCTCCAGCGGCAGCGTGATCCCCAAGTTCAAGGAACAGATCGCCAAGGGCGGGCCGGTCACCGTGACGCACCCCGAGATCACGCGCTACTTCATGACCATTCCCGAGGCGGCGCAGCTGGTGCTGCAGGCCGCGGCCCTGGCCGAATCGGGCCAAGTGTTCGTGATGGACATGGGCCAGGCCGTGAAGATCGCCGACTTGGCGCGCGAGCTGATCAAGCTGGCCGGCCACACCGAAGCCGAGATTCCCATCGTGTTCAGTGGCCTGCGCCCTGGCGAGAAGCTGTATGAAGAGCTGCTGGCCGACGATGACACCACGCTGCCCACGCCGCACCCGCGCCTGCGCCTGGCGCAACTCAAGGGCGAGCTGCCCAGCGACTGGATCGAGCGCATGCATGGGCTGGCGGCCGAGGGGCAGCGCCTGCCGGCGGCCGACCTGCGCGCACGCCTGCACGCGCTGGTGCCCGAGTACGCGCCGCGCTGAGCGGCGCGGCACCGCGCCACGCTGCCCAGGCAGAGTCGCTCCAGCAGCGGATCGACCGAGCTGGCCAGTTCCTGCAGGCGGCGCAGGGCCTCGCCATGGGTCACGGCCCGGCGCTGGTCGATCTCCGAAGTTCGTGGAGGCCTTGCTGGGCAGCACCACCGCCGCCACCTTGCTGACTGGCTGCGCTGCGATGTGCTGCGATGTGCTGCGATGTGCTGCTCCCGCGCGAACCTGCGCGGGCCTGGCCCCACGCCACACACACGCCACACGCTGAGGCTGGAAGGGATCAGCCCGGGCCGATGGCCCTTGCGCTGGCCGACGACGCGGCCGAGGCCAGCATGTCATCCACCATGTCCAGCAAGGCCGCGATCTGCAGCGGTTTGGTCAGGTAGGCCGCCGCCCCCGCCTTCAGGGCGTTGTCGATCTGCTCGGGCAAGGCATCGGCCGAGATCATCACGACGGGGATGTGCTGGGTTTCCGGGTTGGCTTTGGCCAGCTTCAGGAAATCCAGGCCCGAGGCGTCCGGCAGGTGCACGTCCAGCAGGATCAACTGGGGCAGCGGTCCACGCAGGCGGTCGTGCAGCGCGGCCAGCCCGGCCTCGATCGTGGCCGCCACCGTCAGCTTGATCCACGGCCGGCTGGACAGCGCGGCCTGCACCACGGCGGTGTTGGCGTCGTTGTCCTCCACATAGAGCACGTGGCGCATGTCCTGGGCGGTGCCCGGCGGCGTGGCCAGCGCCGGCTCGGGGCGGGGCGGTGGTGCCGGTGGTTCCGAGGCCAGGGTCGCGGCCGGCAGCGTGAGCGTGAAGGTCGAGCCGGCGCCTTCGCGGCTGGTGGCCTCCAGCTGGCCACCCATCAGCTGGGCCAGGTGGCGGCTGATCACCAGGCCGATGCCGGTGCCATCGGGCGTGTTCTTCTCGCGGCCCAGGCGGTTGAAGGGCTGGAACAGTTGCGCCAGCTGCTGCTCGCTCATGCCCAGGCCGGTGTCCGTGACCACGATGTTCACCATGGACGGCTCGTTGCCCCGGCCTCGCAGCAGCGCGGCCTGCACGTGCACGCTGCCACCTGCCTGGTTGTACTTGACGGCATTGCTCAGCAGGTTGGTCAGGATTTGCTTGAGGCGGGTCTCATCGGCCTGCACGCCCCAGCCAGCCGGCAAGGTGCCGTCGATCGTGAGCGTGACCTCGTTGCGCCGGGCCAGGTCGGCCACCAGCTGGCGCGTGGCTTCCAGCAGCGGCGGCAGCGGCAGGCGCTCGGACAGCAGCTTGAGCGTGCCCGTGTCGATGCGCGACAGGTCCAGCACGTCGTCGATCATGTCCAGCAGGTGCCAGCCGGCCTGCTGGATCTGCTCCAGCCGGTGGCGCTGCGCATCGCCCAGGGGCGGATTGCGGTCCAGACCCATCACCTGCGCGAAGCCGAGGATGGCATTGAGCGGTGTGCGCAGCTCATGGCTCATGCGAGAGAGGAAGTCGCTCTTGGCCTGGTTGGCCGATTCGGCCGCCGCGCGCTGCAGCCTGGCATCGTCGATGGCGGCCGTCATGCGCTCGGCGTGGCCCGTGACCATCAGCAGCAAAGTGCCCAGTGCCGCCGCGAAGCCCACGCCGCCGATCGCGAACAGCCAGGCCGTGGCCCGGCCGCCCACCGACGGCACCGGCCCTACGGACCACAGTCGCAGCGACCATTCGCGCTGCGCGAACGACAGCGGCACTGTCACGGCATGGGCGGGCGCGGCCTTGGCATCCTGGCCGCAGCCCGGGGTGCCGCCCAGGAAGTGGGGCTCGCCACCCGGCTCGCTGCGGTCGAGCAGGCAGGCCTGCATGAAGGGCGGCATGTCCTTGAGCACGGCCACCAGCGCATCGTCCACACGCAGCGCCAGGAAGACCACGCCCATCGCCGTGGTGGACCGGTCGGACGCCAGCACATTGGGACTGCGGTACACCGCGCGGTAGATGACCACGCCCAGCTGGCTACCCTTTTCCTGCGTCAGGCGCAGACCGGGCGACGCGGCGGGCTGGTTGCTCAGCACGGCCTGCTGGAAGGTCTGGCGTGCCAGGGGCACCGACAACACATTCAAGCCCATCGCCGTCTCATTGCCCTCCAGAGGTTCGATGAAGCGGATCGCGGCCAGGTCCGGCCCCTTGGGCGCGGTGCGGCCAGGCTGGTCGAAGACGTGGTAATCCGCGGCGCCTTCGGAGCGCTGCACCGTCTGGAAGACGTCGAGGCGGCCGATGTCCAGCCGCTCCGTCCAGCCCAGGGCCTGGGTGCCGGGCAACTGCTTGAGCCAACTGGTGCTGGCGCGCCTGAACTCGTCACGCTCGACGCTGTCGGAGGCATCGTAGATGGCGCGCATGGACTCCAGCGCCGCCAGGTAGGCGTTCAGGCGCAGCCGCATGGCATTGGTCGTGGCCTCGGCGTGCAGGCGGAAGGCGGAGTCCTCGCGCTCCTGGTCCCAATCCTGGATCTGGCGAATGCCCAGGCCCAGCAGGATGGCCGAGGCCAGCAGCGGCAGGCCGACCACGTAGCGCCGCTGGTGCCACAGCCGCGCGGGGCGGCCCAGCAAGGTCAGCAGCAGCGGCGTGCCCATCAGCACGCCCAGGGTATCGCCGGCCCACCAACTGGCCATCAACGGCAACCACTCGGTATAGGGTGTCGCACCCGACAGCACCAGCGCGGTGGACGTGAGCACCGGGTTGATCACGCAGGCCAGCGGCCCGGCCAGCAGCATGAAGCGGGTGATGTCGCGCAGGTTGTCCAGCGGCAGGGGGGCGTTCTCGTCCGGGCCCTGCACCCAGCGCGCCGCGGCCCACACCTGCAGGCCGCCCCCCACGCCGCTGGCGACCAGGCCCAGCCAGCCACCCCAGTGCTGCGGCAGGCCCGCGCCTGCCAGCACCCCGAAGACACCGACGGTGAGCGAGCCCAGCCCCACGGCCACCGCGTTCACTCTCCCCCAGCACAGCACGCATGCCAGGCCGAAGCCGGCGGCCATGTAGAGCAGCGAAATGGTGTCGCTGGGCGTGGACAGCCCCAGCGACACGGCGCCCGCGGCCACGTAGATGAGGTAGGTCGCGATCCCTCGGGACCATCGTCCCTGGGGGGCAAATGCCTCGAGCATGGGGTGTTGTCTCGCCAATGTTGGAATCCGGAGCACTAGAGGCCAGAGTATCCGCCAGAGCTCGTCCCTGACATAGGGCTTTTGTGTGGCAGTGGCAGGATTGTTGTGCGAGCCCCTAGACTTTGGGGCTTGCACCATTGCCCAACTCATTCAACATCCCACCAATCAAGGAGACCCGTATGCCTGCAATGACCCGGCGTGTTGCCCTGCGCGCGGGCTCGGCCCTGCTGGCCATGGCCGCGCTGCTGCCCTTTGCCTCGATGCCTGTGCAGGCCGAGGCGCCCCAGCTCAAGACCCAGGTCCCTGGCTACTACCGCCACGCGCTGGGCGATTTCGAGGTCACCGTGCTGCACGATGGCCAGATCAAGCTGGATACGAAGATCCTCAAGAACCTGCGTGCCGGCGAGATGCAGAAGCTCCTGGCCCTGCAGTTCCGCGACAACCCCACGCCCACGGCCGTCAACGCCTTCCTGGTGAACACGGGCAAGCAGCTCGTGCTGGTGGACACCGGCGCGGCCAAGGTCTTCGGCCCCACGTTGGGCCAGGTGGTGGCCAACCTCAAGGCGGCAGGCTACGACCCGGCCCAGGTCGATGCCGTGCTGCTGACCCACCTGCATGGCGACCATGCCGGTGGCCTGCTTGGTGCCGACGGCCAGCGCGTCTTCCCCAAGGCCACGGTCTACGTGGCCCAGGCCGAAGCAAATTACTGGCTGGCGGCCGACGCCATCGCCAAGGCGCCCGAGGCCATGAAGGGCTTCTTCAAGATCGCCCAGGACGCCACCGCGCCCTACGCCCAGGCCGGCGCGCTCAAGACCTTCACCGGCACCACCGAGGTCCTGCCCGGCTTCAAGGCCCTGCCGGCCCCGGGCCACACCCCCGGCCACACCGGCTATCTGATCGAATCGAAGGGCCATCGCCTGCTGGTCTGGGGCGACCTGGTCCACAACGTCGCGATCCAGCTGCCCCACCCTGATGTCACCATCGAGTTCGACACCGATGCCGCCGTCGCTGCACGCACGCGCAAAGCCCTGCTGAGCTGGACGGCCAAGGACGCCGGCCTGCTGGTCGGCGGGATGCACCTGCCTTTCCCGGGCCTGGGCCATGTGCGTGAAGAAGGCCGCGGCCGTTACAGCTGGGTGCCGATCGATTTCGCCCCCTGGCCCGATGCCCCTTGAACACGTCGCAAGCGGCTGACGGGCCGCGACGCTGAACGCCGCCTGAGCGCGGTGTTCCGGTGGACCAGCGAGAATCCTCCGCCATGGCGCCGCGTCCGTCAGCTTTGCACGACAAGGCCGATGCGCACGGGGCCTGTGCGACCTTCGTCGCACGATTTGACCCCGCTTTACCCCGTGATTGAACTTTGCAGCGCCCACCGCTCTCCTATACTGGAGATCTGTGGGCGTTTGTTCTTCACGGACACCCTTGTGCAGCAGAGGCAAGACACGATGACCTCCAAATTCAAAGTCGCCGGCTGGGTGGCTGTAGGCGCCCTGGCTGGCGGCCTGACCACCCTTCAGTTCCAGGCCACCGCGCGCAACGCCGCGCCCCAATTGCCTCTTGAAGAGCTGCAGCAGTTGGCCGCCGTCTTCGGCATGGTCAAGACCGACTACGTCGAACCCGTCGACGAGAAGAAGCTGATCAGCGACGCCATCGGCGGCATGGTCGCCGGGCTCGACCCGCACTCGCAGTACTTCGACAAGACCACCTTCAAGGAATTCCGCGAAGGCACCACCGGCAAGTTCGTCGGCGTCGGCATCGAGATCGGCATGGAAGATGGTCTGGTCAAGATCGTCTCGCCGATCGAAGGCTCGCCCGCCTTCCGCGCCGGCCTCAAGAGCGGCGACCTGATCACCAAGATCGACGAGACCTTCGTCAAGGGCCTGACCATGGACCAGGCCGTCAAGCGCATGCGCGGCGAGCCCAGCACCAAGGTCCTGCTCACCATCTTCCGCAAGAGCGAGAACCGCAGCTTCCCAGTCACCATCACGCGTGAAGAGATCCGCGTGCAGAGCGTGCGCACCAAGCTGGTCGAGCCGGGTTACGCCTGGGTGCGCGTCAGCCAGTTCCAGGACCGCACCGTCGAGGACTTCGTCGCCAAGGTAACCAAGCTCTACGCCGAAGACCCGAAGATCAAGGGCCTGGTGCTCGACCTGCGCAACGACCCGGGCGGACTGCTCGAAGGCGCCGTGGCCATCTCGTCGGCCTTCCTGCCCAAGGACGTGGTGGTCGTGACCACCAACGGCCAGCTGCCCGAATCCAAGCAAAAGTTCCTGGCCCGTCCAGAAGACTATTCCCGCCGCCTGAGCAGCGACCCGCTGTCGCGCCTGCCCGCCGGCCTCAAGACCGTCCCGCTGGTCGTGCTGGTCAACGAAGGCTCGGCTTCCGCCTCTGAAATCGTCTCAGGCGCCCTGCAGGACCACAAGCGTGCCACCGTGATGGGCGCCCAGACCTTCGGCAAGGGCTCGGTGCAGACCGTGCGCCAGCTGACGGCCGACACGGCGCTCAAGATCACCACCGCCCGCTACTACACCCCCAGTGGCCGCTCTATCCAGGCCAAGGGCATCGTGCCCGATGTGATGGTGGACGAGACCGCCGACGGCAACCTGTTCGGCGCGCTGCGCGTGCGCGAGGCCGACCTCGAGAAGCACATCGCCAGCGGCCAGGGCGCCGAGGTGAAGGACGCCGCCCGCGAGAAGGCCCGCGAAGACGCCATCAAGAAGCTGGAAGAGGCCTCTGCCAAGAAGGACGAGAAGCCCAAGCCGCTGCCCGAGTTCGGCAGCGAGGAAGACTTCCAGCTGCAGCAGGCGCTCAACCGCCTCAAGGGCAAGCCTGTGCTGGTCTCCAAGACCATGACCGAGCGCAAGGCCGAAGACACCAACGCCGAGTGATCCTCAGGGCGTCGTGACGGCCGGTGGTGCACAACCGCCGGCCGTTTTCACGCCCGGGCTCCCCACCTCCCACCCAGGCTGAACATCGTGGACGACACCCAGCGCCTGCGCTACAGCCGCCACCTGTTGCTGGACGAATGGTCCGAAGACGCGCAGGAGCGGCTGCTGGCCTCGCACGCTCTCGTCATCGGCGCAGGCGGGCTCGGCGCGCCGGCCCTGATGTACCTGGCCAGCGCCGGGGTGGGGCGCATCACGGTGGTCGACCACGACACGGTCGACCTGACCAACCTGCAGCGCCAGATCGCGCACACCACCGCGCGTGTGGGCCAGTCCAAGGTCGACTCCGCGCGCCAGACCCTGGCCGAGCTGAACCCCGGCGTGCAGGTGCAGGCCATCGCGCAGGCTGCGGACGAGGCCTTGCTGAGCACCTGGGTACCGAAGGCCGACGTGGTGCTGGACTGTACCGATCGTTTCGACATCCGCCACCTGATCAACCGCGTCTGCCGGCAGGCGGGCGTGCCGCTGGTGTCTGCCGCCGCCGTGCGCTTCGACGGGCAGATCAGCGTCTTCGATCCGCGCCGATCGGCATCGCCCTGCTACGCCTGCCTGTTTCCGCCGGATGCGCCGCCCGAGGAGGCGCGTTGCGCCCTGCTGGGTGTGTTCGCGCCCCTGGTCGGCATGATGGGCGTGGTGCAGGCCGGCGAGGCCATCAAGCTGCTGGCCGGGTTGGACGAAGGTGCGGGACAGTTGCCCTTGAGCGGACGCCTGTTGATGGTCGATGGCCGCAGTTGGCAGGTCTCCGCCCTGGCCGTGCGGCGCGATCCCGCCTGCCCCGTGTGCGCCGCCGCTGGACGGCCCTGAAAAGCACAACGCCCTGCACCGCAAGCGGCCAGGGCGTTGGGGGGATGAACGGCGCCGGGGCTTACTTGGCGCCTGCCACCCAGTTCATGGCCTGCTTGTAGACGAACACGGAGTTCGTGAGCAGGTAGCGCTTGAACAGGCGGCGCGGCTCGCAGGCCAGGCGGTACAGCCATTCCAGGCCATGGTTCTGCATCCACACGGGGGCGCGGCGCAGCGTGCCGGCGTGGTAATCGAACGCGGCGCCCACACCGATCATAACGCCGGAGACACGGCCCTTGTGCTCGGCCATCCAGGCTTCCTGCTTGGGGCAACCCAGGCCGACGAACACCACATTGGCACCCGAGCGGTTGATCGCGTCCACATGGGCCTGATCCTGCTGCTCCATCGCGGCGCCGAAGGGCGGCGAGATCATGCCGGCGATGCGCAGCGTGGGGAAGCTCTTGCGGACGGCGGACTCCAGCTTGTCCAGCGTGTGCTGGGTGCTGCCGTAGAAGAAGACGGACTGGCCCAGTTCTTCCGCAACCTTCATGTAGCGCCACATCAGATCCGGGCCGTTGATGCGCTGCTGCTCCTCGAAGCCGGAGTTGCTCAGCACCCAGGCCACGGGCGCCCCGTCGGGCAGCGCCATGTCGGCACCGGCCAGCACATCGTGGAATTTGCTGTCGCTGTCCGCGGTGACCACGGAGTGGACGTTGCACAGGCAGACGTAGCGAGATTCACGTTGGCGGGCCCAGGTGGCCAGGCGCGCCAGCGCCTGATCCCAGTCGATCGCATCGATGAACGTCGACAGCACGGTGGCGCCGGAACGCCGGGTGCGCTGTTTCAGTGTCTGCAGGTAAATGCTGTAATTGGAGGGCTTCATGGTGTATGTCTTGCTCTCACCATCCTTTGGACACAACTCTACCGTAGGTGACCGATTCGCCCCTCAGGGCAAACCAAGGGGCGTTTCACGGAAAGTGTGCAAATTGACGTGATTTGCTGGGGTTTGCCCGCGGAAAATGCCTAAAACACAGGATCCTGCGCAGCAACCACCCCTTACATCGGGGGTGCTGCCAACAAACTGAAACATGGCAGCCCCACACAGACGGGGCTGGCGAGAAAAAGGAACGGCTGCCTCGCTTTGTGCGAAGGCAGCCGTGGGGCTCTTGTCAGGGCAGGGCTTGGGTGGGATGCTTGTGTCAGCCTGCCCGAACCAGCCCTTGTTGATCCGAGATCACATCCTGGTGGGCCTGCTGCAGGGCGCGCACGGCATCCGCATGCCTCACGTCGGCCCACACCTGAGACACCTCGTCGTTCGCGTCCACCCAGGCGAAGTCCGCCGGCGTCACCGGAATCAGGTCCGCGGGCACGGGGTACAGGCGCGGACGCCAGTGCGGGTCTTTCAGAAACTCGAGGTTGCCTGACCAGCCCGTCATGACGCAGCGCCGGCCCAGGGCCAGCGATTCGGCGCACCCCATGCCATAGCCTTCCGAGCGGTGCAGGCTGATGTAGACATCGCAGGCGTGTTTCAGGCCCAGGGCCTCCTCGTAGCTGAAACTGTTCTTCTCCAGCACGATGACGTTGGGGTGCTTGCGGCGCACGTCCGAGAGGAAGTCGGTGTACTCCTTGAGCAACTTCTTGCCATGGCGGGATTCGAACTTGACGTGCATCACCAGCGCCACGTCGTCGCGGCCGGCGAAGGCCTCGCCGAACGCCTTCAGCCCGGCCTGCGGATTCTTGCGCACCGTCGACGAGGTGTACTCCCAGTTCAGCAGGAACAGCACCTTGTCGGTGGGCAGGCCGAAGTGGCGCCGATCGTAGTGCTTCACGCTCTCGGTCGGCACCCGTATTTCGGGGTCGATCAAGGCGATGGGCTTGCTGGTGATGGTGGCGATGGCGTCGCGCACGAATTCGGTATCGACGATCACGGAGTCGAGCGCGTCGAAATTGCGGGCCAGCCGTTTCGGCACGAAGGGCAGCTCCCAGTGTGTGAAATTGGCGTTCCAGCGGCCATTGGCCCAGTCGTGCAGGGTGTTCGTATGGTCGAGCATGAAGGGGAAGCCGATGCACCACACGTTGGTCGGGTAGATCGGGTCCAGCAGCACGCGGGCGGCCAGGTCGGCGGGAATGACGCTCTGACCGCGGCCCCGCTCGATATCGACGATGCAGAAGGGAATGCCCTTCCTGGCCAGTGACCGCATGTAGTGGATGGCGACGTTCACCACGCCACCGGGGTCTGCGGCATACAGGATGATGTTCAGGCCCATGCGCTCGTCGGGCTGATGGGGCAGGCGGCTGCGGGGGCGCACTTCCTGCGGCGCAGTTGCGGCCCGCTTCTTCTTGCGCAGGAAGCGGGGCTTGGCCAACCTCACGCCCAGGATGCGGATGCCCTTGGAATCAGGGCGGTCCGCCCTGTGGGGCTTGAGCCAGGCGATGGCATCCCGAAGGCGTGTGGCCAGCGCGTCGGATGGCGGCGGCTCTTGTGGCGGGGCGGGGGGGAAGAACACCCGGTCGTAGTCGGTTTCCGCCGCCAGCGTGAACGCGTCCGTCATGTGGTCGGGCACGTCGGTCACGGCCGAGGCGTGGCGGTTGATCCGCAGCACGACCGAATGGCTTTCCATCTGCCGGGCCAGTTCCACGTCCTCGGCCTGGTTGTGGAAGATCAGCGGGTTGAACGGCACACGCCGGAGCAGCGCTCGCTTGGCGATGAGGAGCCCGCCATTGAGGTAGTGACGGTTCCAGGTCTGGTTTTCGTTGCCACACTCGTAGATGGGGCCCCAGATCAGGTGCTTGTGGTCATCGATGGCGCAGTACGACGGGTAGTTCTTGCCGGACTGGTGCTGTTGCCGGATCGTGATGAAGTCGAAGTCGTAGCCGTAGAGGTCAAAGCCGGAGAAGAAGTCCGGGTTGAGCCAGTAGCGGTCGTGCAGGATGCAGAGGTTCTCGTGGCTGGCACGGTCGACGATGTCATTTTTCTTGACGCAGATGTCGGCCAGTTGGGTGCTGTAGGTCTTGTCGATGTAGACCGGGGCGTAGGGCTCGTACGCGTCGTTGCGTGGACCGACGATGATGATCTCATGCGCCGTCCCGCCGAATTCGCGGATGGTGCGGCACAGCCTCTCCACGAGTGCCACCTTCTTGCCTTGTGTGAGCAGGCCGAACGTCCAGGTCTTGCTGGTGGGCAGCGTCGCGGCGTCTCGCTCGACCGTGAAGGCGGTGAGCATGTCGTTGCCACGGATGGTCTCCGAGAGCACGCCCACGCGGAAACCGTGCTTCCGGTACAGGAAGTTCTTGAGCGCGGGCAGGGAGATGTACTGGTTCTGGGCGTAGCGCATGACCAGCACACCCGAGGGCTTGAGCATGCGCAGGGCGGAATCCAGCAGGATGCGCCAGCCTTGGAGGGTGACCGGCGTCTCGGCCAGCCAGACCGAGGCGAAATGGCCGCTCTGGTCTGCGTTGGCACGAAAGCCTGGCTTGGCGTGCAGGTCGATGGCAGTGAACGTGAGGCCGGGAGGAGGGGCCTGCCCGATCCAGGCATGCGGGCCGGGATGTGTGGCAGCGATGTGTGGATATAGCTCGTTGAGGATGTCCTGCATTGTTGGCTTGCTTCTGCGTGCAGAGAATCGATCGGCACTGTGCTGCTCTTTGCAATTGGTGGCAGCGCACACATTATGGTGCTTGCATGCCTTGTCCTCGGCGTTTCCCCTGATTTGTGCGAAGGCTATGAAAAAAGCCCCGGGCAGCGAACTGCACGGGGCTTTTTGAATTTTGGTGGCCAAGGGCGGAATCGAACCACCGACACGCGGATTTTCAATCCGCTGCTCTACCAACTGAGCTACTTGGCCATCAACCGTTGATCAATCAGCTTGGCTGCGATCTCGGGAAACCAAGAGTATATATCAATTTGCGACTGCTTTGCGGTTGCGGCTCAGATCGACGCCCAATTGCTTGAGCTTGCGGTACAGGTGGGTGCGCTCCAGGCCGGTTTTCTCGGCCACGCGCGTCATGCTGCCGCCTTCGCGGGCGAGGTGGAACTCGAAGTAGGCGCGCTCGAAGTCGTCGCGGGCTTCGCGCAGCGGGCGGTCGAGTTCGAACAGCTGCTCGTGGGCCAGGCCATTGGAGACGACCGGGTTCACGCCGTGGCCGGCATGGCCGCTGTGGCCCGCGTGCAGGCCATGCGTGGCAGGGTGGCCGGTGTGCAGCGGCTGGCCGCCGATGACATCGGAGCTGCGCAGCGCCATCACCTGGGCGGGGGCGTTCTGGTGGTACGAGGGGGCGGCGGTGATCGGCGTGACGCTGGCCAGATGAGGCGTGCCGCCGATCACGCCCATGGTGCGCGCCAGCGGGGCGGGCGTGGCAGGTGCCGGCTTGGCCAGGCCCTGCTCGACCGCACGCAGCAGCTTCTGCATGGTGATCGGCTTTTCCAGGAAGGCCTGTGCGCCGACCTTGGTGGCCTCGACGGCGGTGTCGATGGTGCCGTGGCCCGACATCATGATCACGGGCATCGTGAGCTGGCCGCTGGCGCCCCATTCCTTGAGCAGGGTGACACCGTCGACGTCGGGCATCCAGATGTCCAGCAGCACCAGATCGGGCTTGCAGCGCTCTCGCATGGTGCGGGCCTGCGCGGCGTTTTCCGCCAGTTCGACGGAGTGGCCTTCGTCGGTCAGGATGTCCGACAGCAGTGCCCGGATGCCAAGTTCGTCGTCAACTACAAGAATGGTGGCCATGAATTTTGTGTCTCTGTGGTGCGCGCTACACGCCTGGAGGCGCCGCCACGGGAGTATGGGATGACAGCTTTGAAAATGATAGCGAAACTTGTGCCCCTCTCAAACCGCCGGGCGCTGAGGGATTGCCAGAGGATTCCAGGTTTCGCAGCCGCACGATGGCGTCGTGTTCGTCGGCGATCTTCTTGACCACGGCCAGGCCGAGGCCCGTGCCGTGTGATTTCGTGGTGACGTAGGGTTCGAACGCCCTTTTGAGCACCTGTTCTGGGAAGCCGGGGCCGTTGTCTCGGATCACGAGCCGGACGGTGGGGGGATGCCCCGGTGGGTTCTGCCGCACTTCGGTGAGCAACGCCACGCGCGCGGGGCGGGTGGGATCGTCGGTCTGGCCTTGTACGGCATCGAGCGCATTTTGCACCAGGTTGTGCACGACCTGGCGCAGCAGGGTCGCATCGCCCAGGATGCCGGGCAGCTCGGCATCCAAGTGCACGGTGAGCAGGCCGGTCTCGATGGCCTGGCCGTACAGGGCCAGCACGTCGCCCACCAGGGCGTTCAGATCGAGCGGGGCCAGGCGCGAGGAGGGCAGGCGGGCGAAGTCGCGGAACTCGTTGATCAGCGTCTTGAGCGCCTGCACCTGCGTGACGATGGTGGTGACCGAGCGGTTGAGCAGGTGCTGGCCGGGCTCGTCCAGCTTGGCTTCCAGCTTCATCTGCAGCCGCTCGGCCGAGAGCTGGATGGGCGTGAGCGGGTTCTTGATTTCGTGCGCGACGCGGCGGGCCACCTCGCCCCAGGCCTTGGAGCGCTGGGCCGAGACGAGCTCGCTGATGTCGTCGAACACGATCAGGCGGGCGTCGGCGGGCAGGTCGGCGCCGCGCACCAGCAGGGTCTGGGCGGCGGCTTTCGGGTCTTCGGGGTTACTGGCGACATCGGTCAGCGGGCGCTCGAAGGATTCCTGCCATTGCTGTCGCTCGCCGGGTTCGGGGTCGCTGGCGTAGCTGGCGAAGCGCTCGTCGATGGCTTCGGCGAAGGCTTCCAAGCCGGGCACGGCGTTGAGCGGCTGGCCCCGGTAGGCCGACAGCGGGGCGCGCAGGATGCGGGTGGCGCCGGGGTTGACGGTGTCGATCAGGCCCTCGCGGTCGAACACGATCACGCCGGAGGTGAGGTTGTCCAGGATGGTCTGCACGTGCACGTAGGCGCTGTCGAGCTGCAGGGCGCTGATCTCGGCCTGGGTGCGGGCGTCGGCCAGTTGCTGCGTCATCGCGGCGAAGTCGCGGGTAAGGCCGCCCAGTTCGTCCTTCGAGGCGAAGATGGGCTTGGGGCTGAGGTCGCCGCCGGCCACGTCGCGCACGCCCTCGGCCAGCAGCAGCAGCGGGCGGGCCAGTTGCTGGCCCAGGATGGCGGCCAGCAGCATGGCGCCGAACACGGCCAGCACCAGCGACAGCGTGAGCGTGCCGATGTACATGCGGCGCAGGCCTTCACGGCCCAGGGAGCGCTGCTGGTACTCGCGGTAGGCGTTCTGCACATCCAGCGCGTTGCGCACCAGCTCGGCCGGCAGGCGCTGCTGCACCATCAGGTAGTGGCCGCGGCCCTGCAGGCTGAAGCTGCGGTCGGGCATCCAGGCCAGGGCGATGACGCGGGGGGTGTCGCCCTCATCGAGGCCGTCGATCATGGACATGACGCCCTTGTCGCGCGCGTCCTGTCGCCAGGTGGCGTTGACGCGCGTGCTGCGCAGCAGGGTGGCCGTGTCGCCGCCGACGCGGGTCTCGATCACGCCCGATTCGCTGACCAGGGTGACGGATTCGGCGCCGAGCTGTTCGCGCAGGCGCTCGAGTTCGAGCAGCTGGGGCGCGGTGTCGACGAGGCGCTGGCCGGGCAGGATGGACATGCGCTCGGCGGCGAGCTGGGTCTTTTGCCCCAAGTCCTGGCTGAGGGTGTCCAGCGTGTTGCGGCCCAGGTTGAGGCCGGCGTCCAGCGCGCCTTCGACGCGCACGTCGAACCAGGTCTCGATGCTGCGCGAGACGAACTGGTAGGAGACGCCATAGATCAGCAAGCCAGGCACCAAGGCCACCAGCGCGAAGATGCTGGCCAGCTTGAGCAGCAACTGGCTGCCGAACTTGCGCTTGCGGATGCGCAGGGCCAGGCGCCCCAGGGCCAGCACGATGACCAGGCCCAGCAGCGAGGCGATGGCCACGTTGGTCCAGAACAGCCAGACGAACATGGGTTCGAAGCGTTCGCGGTTCTGCGTGGCGAACACGAGCATGAAGGCCAGCACGAGGCCGGCACCCAGCATGGCCAGGCCGGCGACGATCCAGGCCCAGCGGTTGGCCTTGATGGGACTCATCTCTCTACCGTGTCATCGGGTGGCAGGGACAGACAGGCGGCGCTGGACGGACAAGGTCCATTCGTTCTGGTCGCTCAGGCCGATCTGCAGGGGGCGGGGCAGCTCGTCGCGGTCGAGCTCGAAGCTGAATTCGACGTAGTGGCTGCGGTCGTCGGGGGCGATGCTGCTGTCCAGGATGCGCCAGCGGCTGCTGCGCTGCAGCACGCCCAGGGCTTCTGTGAGGCTGCCGTAGTGCTGGCTCAGGCCATCGAAGCTGACGCGCCAGCGGCGGGTGAGCGGCTGGTAGGCCAGGCGCCAGCGGCGTTCGGCCACGTTGCGGGACTTGTCGCTCCAGTACCAGCGCTCACGAAAGACCTCGGCGCGGGCCACGAAGACGACGGCCACGCCTTTGTAAAGTGCGTCTTCCACGTCGCGCGGCAGTTCGAAGTGCACGTCGTAGCTCAGGATCAGCCCGTCTTCGGCGCGCAGGACCTGCAGCTGCGTGAGCTCGACCTGGGGTTTGCCGCCGGTGGCGATCTGCGCCCGCACGGTGCCGGCCATGGCAGCTGCGGCCATGGCTGTGGCGGCTCGCAGCAGAACGGCGCGGCGGCTGGAATCGGGCATGGTCAGCGGGTGGCTGGCTTGCTCAGCAAGGCGTAGTAGAAGCCGTCTCCCGGATCACGAGGGCCGGCGGACTCGGCGGGGCTGCCCGTGGTGGCACGTTCAGGTTCAGGGTATTCGACCACAGGCAACAGGTGACCCGGGGCCGGCAGGCGGGTGGCCTGGGGCTGGCGTTGCAAAAACGCGTCGATGCGCTGCTCGCCCTCTTGTTTGAAGAGGGAGCAGGTGCAGTACAGCAGATGCCCGCCCGGGGCGAGCAGGGGCCACAGGGCGTCGAGCAGGCGATCCTGCGTGTCGGCCAGGGCGGGGATGTCGGTGGCGCGGCGCAGCCAGCGGGCGTCCGGGTGGCGGCGCACGATGCCGGAGCCGCTGCAGGGCGCGTCGAGCAGGATGGCGTCGAAAGGGCGGCCGTCCCACCAGGTGGCGGTGTCGGCGGCGTCGGCGGTGCGGGTGGTGGCTTGGGTGGTGGCGGGCAGGTTCAGGCGTTGCAGGGTCTCGTCGACGCGGCGCAGGCGGGTGGCGTCGGCATCCAGGGCCAGCAGCGCCAGATCGGCGGCTTCGAGCAGGTGGGCGGTCTTGCCGCCGGGGGCGCTGCACGCGTCCAGCACGCGGGTGCCGGGTTGGATGTCGGGGCCCAGGGCCTGCAGCAGCAGCTTGGCGGCGCGCTGGGCGGAGGTGTCCTGCACGGAGACGTCGCCCTGGGCGAAGCCGGGCAACTGGTGCACGGGCACGGGCTGGGCCAGCAGCAGGCCGTCGTCGAGCACGGGGATGGCGCTCTGGCCGGCTTCGCGCAGGCGTTCCAGGTAGTGGTCGCGGCTGCCGTGGCGGCGGTTGACGCGCAGCACCATGGGGCCGGGTTGCTGGTTGGCCTGCAGCAGGGCCTGCCAGTGCTCGGGCCAGTCCTGCTTCACCTGGTCGATCCACCAGCGGGGGTGGTTCCAGCGGGCTTCCGGATCTTGTTCTGCCTTGGCCAACAGGGCCTCGCGTTCGCGCAGGAAGCGGCGCAGCACGGCGTTGACCATGCCCGAGGCGGGTTTGGCGCCCCGCTTGG
Source organism: Candidatus Aquabacterium excrementipullorum (assembly GCA_019112875.1). Lineage (GTDB taxonomy): Bacteria > Pseudomonadota > Gammaproteobacteria > Burkholderiales > Burkholderiaceae_C > Aquabacterium > Aquabacterium excrementipullorum. The sequence goes on along the minus strand of DXIO01000052.1, from coordinate 1,299 downwards.
CGGCGTCCACGGCCTGGTCGACCAGGGTGTGGGGACTGTATTCATCACCGCAGGCCAGGGCCAAAGCGGACAGCAGCAGGCCGTCCACCCAGGGCGCCGGGGCGCGGGGCACCAGCAGGGCGCGCAGGCGCCGGGCCAGCCCCAGTCGCCGCATCACGGCGAAGGACAGGGCCTGGGTGCCGGGGCGCACGGCGGGCGGGCAGGCTTCCAGCGCGTCGGTCAGCGAGCGCCCGGCCTGCACGGCGGCCACGGCGTCTGCACAATGGCCGAGCAGGCGCCACAGGGGCGGGGCGCCGGCCGGGGGACGGGGTGGTTCCCGCGATGCGGAACGGGAGGCGCGAGGCTGAACAGACATGGCGCGCAGTCTATGCGCTGCGCGTGTAGTTTCGTGAAGCTGGGCTTACGCAGCCCGGATCAGACGCCCAGGAAGTGGCGGCGGTAGCGCGCGGGCAGGTCGGCGATGCGCATCATCATCGGCAGGTCGGCGGTGTTGAAGTCAGGGTCCCAGGCGGGCGCGCCCAGGATCTTGGCGCCGCAACGCAGGTAGCCCTTGATCAGCGCGGGCGGCTCGACGGCCAGGTGGCTGTCCAGGTCGGCCACGGGCAGGGGCAGGCGCGGGCGAACCTGCCACTCGATGGGGGCCAGGTGCGTGTGGCGCAACTGCTCCCACAGGCTGGCGGCGACGTGGCCGCCGTCGCGCATGCTGATGCTGGCGCAGCCGATCATGGTGTCCAGGTCATTGCGCACCATGAATTCGGCCAGGGCGCCCCACAGGGCCAGGATCACGCCGCCCTGGCGGTGGTCGGGGTGCACGCAGGAGCGGCCCAGTTCCACCATCTTGCCGCGCAGCGGGCGCAGGCGGGTGATGTCGAACTCGGTCTCGCTGTACAGGCCGCCGACGCGCTTGGCCGCTTCGGGCGTGAGCACGCGGTAGGTGCCGATCACTTCGCCGGGCTCGCCGTTCTGGCCCTCCAGGCGCACCAGCAGGTGCTCGCAGTAGGGGTCGAACAGGTCGATGTCATGGCCGGCAGGGCTGCCGGCGGGCACCGTCAGGCGCGCACCCATCTCCTCGGCGAAGATCTGGTACCTCAGGCGCTGGGCCTCGAGAACATCCTGCGCAGTGCGCGCCCAAACGACCTCCAGTTTCGGGGCTGGCGCAGCATCGGGTTGTGCTGAGCCACGGTGAAGAGACCTCCGGGACGGCGCGGAGCCGCGTGAGAGCGAAGGGCTGAGGTCCGACAGCGGCAGGGTGGGCAAGGGCAGGTCCCGCATCGTCATCTCCGGGTTGGTCGTCGATGC